>CAJZJY010000022.1 GCA_916050055.1 uncultured Streptococcus sp. | reverse complement strand
GGAGAAATTGGTGAAATTTCTTATAGGAATTTGGTTTATTAAAAGATGAAAATATCGTATAATAGAAAAGAAATTGAAAGGAATGGGGGATAATATGAAAGGATTGTTTATCACGATGGAAGGTCCTGATGGCGCTGGGAAAACAACGGTCATCAACCAACTGATTCCTTTGTTACAAAAACACGCACTTGTGGATATTATTTCAACAAGAGAACCTGGTGGAAGCCGCATCGCTGAAGATATTCGAAAGGTTATTCTGGATGTGAACAACACCGAAATGGATGAGAGAACAGAAGCGATTTTATATGCTGCGGGTCGTCGTCAACATTTGAAAGATCGTATCTTACCGAACTTAGAAAAAGGGAATATTGTTTTTTGTGATCGTTTTGTCGATAGCTCATTGGTCTATCAAGGGGTTGCTCGTGGGATTGGTGTAGAAGAAGTTGCACAGTTAAATCGTTTTGCAACGGATGGTTTATCACCAAGCACGACGCTTTACTTAGATGTGCCGGCTGAAGTAGGCTTGGAACGAATTCAAAAAGCAAGAGGGAACCGTCAGTTTGACCGCTTAGATCAAGAAGGCTTAAGTTTCCATACGATGGTTCGCAATGGATATTTAGAGTTAGTGGAAAAATATCCAGAAAGAATTGTACTGATTGATGCGACAAAATCCATTGAAGAAGTAGTGGAAGAGTGCTTCCGCGTTTTAGTGGAACGTTACCCAAAATATTTTACAAAATAGGAGAATGAAATCATGAAATTATTAATTGCGATTGTACAAGATAAAGATGCACATTTATTAGGAGATGAGTTTGCACAAGCAAATATTCGCGCAACTCGTTTATCAACAACAGGTGGATTCTTACGTGCAGGAAACACTACTTTCATTATCGGGATTGAAGAAGAACGTGTAGAAGAAGCATTAGAAATCATTAAAGTAAATTGCCAATCACGCGAACAAATGACGGTGCCACCAGTGCATATCGACAGCATGCTTGATAGCGCGCTAACAACTCCAATTCCAATTCGTGTTGGTGGAGCTACAGTGTTCGTATTACCTGTAGACTCATTCTTCCGTTTCTAAGATGGAAAAGATGCAAGAAGCATTTATTCGTGCCATCGATAATGGTCAGCTGAGCCATGCGTATTTGTTCGAAGGGGCAAAGGGAATTGGGAAAGCGGAGATGGCCAAAGAAATCGCAAAGATGCTGAACTGTACGAAGCGAACAAAAGGCGAGCCTGCTTGTGGTGTGTGTGAACACTGCACACGGATTGACCATGGGAATTTCCCAGATTTTATCGTGGTAGAACCTGAAGGAACAACGGTAAAGGTGGACCAAATTCGTACGCTGAAATCACAGTTAACGAAAACAGCGATGGAGTCGAGTGCGATTGTTTGTGTGATTCATGCAGTCGATACATTGACTCAAGGCGCTGCGAATAGCTTGTTGAAGTTTTTAGAAGAACCCACGGGAAATATTCATTTCATTCTTCTAACAGAGCAACTGAGCAAGGTTCTGATTACAATTCAATCGCGCTGTCAGATTATTCGTTTCCAATCAGATGCAGGAGAAAATATTGTTTCTACGCTGAAAGAACGAGGAGTACCGAATGCAACGGCGCAATTATTATCTCAACTGACGAATAATAGTGACCAAGCGGTAGAGATGCTTGAGAGTGAAAGCTTTGGACAGCTTCGTCAAGAAAGCTGGAATTGGTTTGTCCGTGTATTTACGAATCGTGCGATGGCCTTTGTGACGATTCAGTCTCAAGTGATGCCACTCTTAGCGACAAAAGCTGATAGCGAGCTGTTTTTAACTCTATTACAAATTTACATCCGTGATGCCTTGCTGTATGCACGAGGTGTCGAAGGAGCCGTTATTCAAAGCGATAAACTCGCAACGATGAAGAGTTTTGCAAGACATCTTACCGTGAGTGAATGGATAAAAGAACATGAAAAAATGACCAACGCCATTGCTAAAGTAAGTGCCAACGTTGGAGTTCAAGCAGTATTAGAACAATGGGTGTTAAAAATCCCAAAATAAGATAGGAGGTGCGTGAATGCCAAACAGACAATTGTATGATCGAATCGAACGGTTAACAAAACAAACTTTGTTGCAACTACATGAGCTCGAACAGATTTCTGAAGAGTTGCAAAAAGTAATCGAAGAGAATCATAATTTAACGATGGAAAATCGTCACTTGAAAGATCGTTTAGACGAGTTAGAGCCAAACACGCACACGAAGAAAGTGGCTAAAAAGAAAAAAAGAAGCCAATCCATCATCAACTTAGAAAATATCTACGACCAAGGATTCCATATTTGCAATTTATATTATGGAAAACGTAGAGAAAACGATGAAAGTTGTATGTTTTGTACAGAAATCTTGTATAGCGAAGATTAATGAGTGAAAAGAGCAAGATTGTCATATAAAAAGCCAATAAAGTACTAAAAAGAGCCTGTCCATGGACGGGCTCTTTTGTTATAATAAAGGATGAAATCGTTTTATCTTTTTTGGGGGAAACAGTATGAATCAAAAACAATCTAAACCAAACGTCATCCTCATCGTAGTGGACCAAATGCGTGCGGATGCATTGTCTATTAACCGCAGTGATGACTTAGTGGTGACACCAACGCTAGATATGATGGCCAGCATGGGATATAACTTTGAAAATGCCTACTCACCAGTGCCAAGCTGTGTGCCTGCAAGAGCCGCGCTTTTAACAGGGATGGACCAAGAAAAGTCAGGAAGAGTGGGATATGAAGATGAAGTGCCTTGGAACTACACGAATACACTTCCTCAAACGTTCAAGGATTTAGGCTATCAAACAGAATGTATCGGGAAAATGCATGTGTATCCAAGTCGTAAGCGTATGGGATTTGACCATGTTCTCTTGCATGATGGCTACTTACATGTCGACCGTAAATACAATAAAGCGTATGGCGAAACCTTTGAACATTCGAGCGATTACTTGGCATGGATTAAGCAAGAACTCGGTAGCGATGCAGATATAATCGATGATGGTGCAAACTGTAATTCATGGGATGTCCGCCCGTTTGAACTTCCTGAAAAATACCATCCAACGAACTGGATTGTAAGCGAGAGTATTCGTTTCTTGAAGAGACGTGACCCAAGCGTTCCGTTCTTCTTGAAGATGTCGTTTGAAAAACCGCATGCGCCGCTCAATCCACCGAAGTATTTCTATGATTTATACATGGATAAATTAGGGGATGTATCGGACTTGCATATCGGGAACTGGGAAGAACTCGAAGAGAAGATTCCAAGTCTTTATGCTAAACGTGGGAAAATTCCAGCGGATGCACAAAAGAGAATGTTGGCTGCGTATTACGGCTTAATCACGCATATCGATAATCAATTAAGTCGCTTCTTAACGGCCGTTGAAGAATTTGATTTACTCGAAAATACCATCTTCTGGTTTGTGAGTGACCACGGAGATCAACTCGGAGAGCATTATTTATTCCGCAAGGGTTATCCTTACCAAGGAAGTATTAAGATTCCAGCATTTATCTTCGATCCGGGTAACTTAATCGCGGGGACGAAGAAGAGTGTCACACAATTAGTGAAGATTCAAGACGTTTTCCCTTCACTTGTAGAACTAGCGACAGGTGAAAAAGTTGAAACAGACGGTAAGAGCGTTCGCCAATTATTATTTGGCGAGTTTGCAGGTTGGCGAAACGAATTTCACGGAGAACATAGTCTAGGTGTGGATTCTAGCCAATATATTTTAACAGATGAATGGAAATTTATTTGGTTCCCTGTCAAAGATGAGTATCAACTCTTCCATATGACAGAAGATCCAGAGGAGAAATGCAATTTAATTGCGGAAACAAAGTACACTTCTCTCGTGAACGAGTTCAAAGCAAAACTCGCACATATTTTACAGGAGAGAGAAGAGGGCTTTGTGCGAGACGGACAGCTTTACCAAGTTCCGTTAGAACACATCGTTTCCACTCTAAAGAGAGGTCGATAGTATGAATTTTGTGCCTTTAAAATCTGGCATCTTTCAAATGGGAGATTCTCTTGGCCAAGGCTTTATCGAAGACCATGAGGCACCACCAGTCATGAAAAAGGTACTTGCGTTTGAAATCGCGGATACGACCGTGACGAATCGTGAGTTTAAAGCCTTTATAGATGCGACAGGTTATACCACAACGGCAGAAACGATAGGAGATTCTTATGTGTTTCACCTATTCGTGGAGTCAGAAAAAAGAGAAGAGTATGCACATGTATCAGGATCACCTTGGTGGCTTCTAGTGCCCGGAGCTTGTTGGAATCATCCCACAGGGCCCGAGTCTTCCATTGATGAGGTGATGGACCATCCGGTGGTACACGTATCTTTGCAGGATGCACTAGCCTATTGTGATTGGGCAAAGGTGAAATTGCCGACAGAAACGCAATGGGAATACGCAGCACGTGGTGGGACAACCACGCAGTTTCCATGGGGAGATGACCTCGAAGAAGACGGAGAGTTTCATGCCAATACTTGGCAAGGAGATTTCCCTAATACGAATACGAAGGCAGACGGCTTTTTAGGAACGGCGCCTGTGAAGAGCTTCGAGCCAAACGGATTTGGTCTCTATCAAATGATTGGGAATGTCTGGGAATGGTGCTGTAATCATCGCGGAATTCCGTTTGAAGAAATCGAAGAAGACGCCTCGAAACCCATTAATTTTGAATACGAATATGCGATTCGCGGCGGTTCCTTCTTATGCCATTGTTCTTACTGCAACAGGTATCGTGTAGCCGCTCGTAATGGAGCATTGTGGGACTCAACATCTAGCCATCTAGGATTTAGATGTGTCCGGAATCTTGGAGGCCGCTAATGCACATTATTATTTATAGTATTATCGTGCTTTGTGCGACGATGATTGGAGCAATTACCGGTTTAGGCGGCGGCATTATCATCAAACCAGCCTTCGATTTTGTCGGCATCGATACGACGAGCATGATCAGTGTGTATTCGACGGTCGCGGTCTTTACGATGTGTCTTGTTTCTATTTATAAAAGAAGTAAGCTAGGGTTTCATGTCAAAAAGCAAATCGCGCTAGGATTGGCTTTCGGGTCGATTATCGGTGGAAAAATCGGAGACGTGATTTTCCTTCATGCAGTAGACAGCTGGGGCAGCCAGGCAGTGAGTGCGACGCAATCCGTGATTCTATTCTTATTACTCGGTGGCATTATTTTATTCACACTCAATAAGGAAAGCATTCGAACGCTAGAAGTCTCAAATCTTGTGTCGATTGTGACGATTGGGCTAACAGTTGGTATGATTTCTGTTTATCTCGGCATTGGCGGAGGACCGCTGAATATTGCACTTTTGGTTTACTTCTTCTCGATGAAAGCCAAAGACGCAGCAGCGTATTCGATTTTAATGATTTTCTTTGCACAGATTATTAAGATGGGCACTGTCATTCGAGACTTTGAAAAATATAACAATGTCAGTCTCGTGATTTTAGCGATTGCGATTTTTGCGGTACTGGGTGGTTGGATTGGAACAAAAATCCAATCGAAACTCACGCACGAAGCCGTTGAAAAACTCTATTTAGGATTGATGGCTATTTTAGTATTTATGACCGCCTTCAATGTATTTAAATTTATCGGAGTATAAACAAACACCCAAGCAGTTTTGCTTGGGTGTTGCTTTTTGAATTCTATCGTAGAGGAAACCATGCTAAATTTCCTTGATTGTTGATTATGAAGACATCCGAAAAGATTAGAAATAATCAACAGTTAAATTATTATGCATGGATTTCCTTGTAGACTTCTTGCTTTTTAAGACCGAGATGTTTTGCGACAGCCTTAATCGCATCTTTTTGCGTAAGGTTTTGATGCTCCATAAACCATTCGACTTGTTCGCTAATCGAAAGTGAAGCGTCTGGAGTATTTTCTTCTAACGCACCGGCTAGAGCAGTTGTCACTTCATCTGGATTTTTAGAGCCAATCAAGATGCAGCATTCGCCTTTTAATTCTTCCTCGTTTACAAGGGCAACGAGTTCTGCGGCTGTTCCGCGAACAAACTCTTCGTAAGTTTTCGTCAACTCGCGGCACAACACAACAGATTGTTGTTCGCCGTAGACAGTTTGAATCGCCGAAAAAGTATCTTTCAATCGGAAAGGTGATTCGTATAAAATCACAGTCTCGCTATGTGTGCGTAATTGCTCGAGGGCTTCGATTTTTTCTTTCTTCTTTCGTGGTAAGAAACCGTAGAAATAGAACGGTTGTGGGACGAGTCCGCTCGCGATAAGAGCTGTAATTCCCGCATTCGCTCCTGGAAGAGGAATCACTGGGATACCGACTTCAACGCAGGCTTGCACGAGTTCAAAACCTGGGTCACTAATGGAAGGTGTACCAGCGTCGCTCACTTGTGCGATGGTTTTTCCTTCTTGCAACCACTCGATGACTTGAGGGATTCTCTCCTGAGTATTATGTTCATGGAAACTCTTTTGCGGAGTCTCGATTTCAAAATGGTTGAGTAACTTTTGCGTATGACGCGTATCTTCGGCTAGGATTAAATCCACTTCGCGTAGAGTATTAACCGCGCGGAAAGTCATATCTTCTAAGTTACCAATCGGAGTAGGGACAAGGAATAGTTTCCCGATACCTTCAGTTCGATAGCTCTGTTGTCTCATGAGGCTGTTCTCCTTCTAAATAAATAATGACTGGGCGTTCTACACTTGCGCCAATCGTCTGTAGAAATGTTTCTTTTTTCGGGCGAGAGAATTTCTTGAACGCCGCTTCCGCCTTCATCGCTTCTTGCTTTGTGGCAAATTCTTTAGCGTAGAGCAATGTCACGGGAGTTCTCACCCTTGTATATTTAGCACCTTTTCCAGCATTGTGGGTCGCGATTCGTTTCTCCAAATCAACCGTATAGCCCGTATAAAAGGTCTGATCCTTGCAAAGTAGGACGTACATAAAGAACTGGCTCATGCGTTGTCCCCCCAGAGGATGCTTCTAATCTTCTGCGTATATTCTTGATGCTCATCGAAAACCGTGATTGGAGGCAATACCTTGAGGCCTCCTGGGAGTCCATCCTTCATTAATTCGATGAGGACGATGTTGCTTTCTTTGCCTTCTTTTGGATAGACGAATTGCACGCGTTTCGCTTCGAGTCGGTGATGTCTTGCCTCGGTTAATATATCCGTGAGGCGGTCGGGTCTATGTACAAGATAGGCTTTTCCTTTCATCTTCAAAAGGCCAGAAATTGTCCGAAGCAAGTCTTCCAGTGGCAAATGCACTTCATGGCGAGCAATCGTGTAGGCTTCCTTTTCGTTGGTAAGATTAGTTTCCTTCACCTTGAAGTAAGGCGGATTGCACGTAATAAAGTCGACCGAATCTTTTGGGATAATGCCTTTTAACTGACGGATGTCCTGATTGATAAATGTGATGCGGTCTTCTAAGTTATTGAGTTGGTTGGTACGCATTGCCATGTCCCAAAGCTGTTCTTGGATTTCAACAGCGGTAATATGATTTTTGGTTTTATGGCTGAGTAAAAATGCCACCGCACCGTTACCAGAGCAGAGGTCCACGATTGTAGCTTTTCGACTTTTTGCGATATTGGCAAAGTCGGCTAAAAGGACAGCATCCAGCGAAAATGAGAAGACCTCACGACTTTGAATGATATCGATATTTTCTTTTTCGAGTCGATCGAGTCGCTCATGCGATTTCAAGGGGACTTCCTTTTTTGTCATTACTTTCCAACTCCTACAATTACTGTATCCAAAGTGTAACAACAAATTGGTAATGGCGCAAGAAGGGACACTATATAAGAAAGATTCCTTCGAATTCCTACGGATTTATTTATACATTGCTGTAATGGGGTACCGGTTCGAGCCAAGGTCTCTCACCTTTAAAGCCTCAAAGAGAATGTACGGAATAAATTCCTACATTCTCTATTTCGCATTTAATACAATTCCCCATTACTGCAAGTATAAAATCCGTTGAATTCTACGGAATCTTAGAACGTCATTATCAAATTGTAGGGGGAGGAAAGATAAAACACTCGATATACAACTTTAGGTTTAGAGAAGGTTGGACGAAAAATCCACCTTAGGTCCTATGATTTCATCTGTGAAGTTCGGTACACTAAGAATGTAATCAAGAACGAACCGATTTAAGGGGGAAACGAAAATGAATCAAAAAGATAGAATTTTAGAATTAGTAGACAAAGGAATTATTTCAGCAGAGGAAGCAGTAGTCTTACTTGAAAAAATGGGTGAGAAGGCAAGTGCGAAAGAACAACCCACTTCTAGCCAATTAGACTCTGTCATGGAAGGTGTGGCAAGTGCATTTACTAAATTCTCTGCAAAAAGCGATCAAACAGATGACGCTATCCAAGTTGTGTTGAAGCGCGCGAAGGAAATTGATCGACGCATCGATGAAATCAAAACGGCTGAGCAACTTGAACCGTTGACAGTAGATGAAGAGATGGAACTCGTTCGTCTGCAAGAAGAAGCGGAACAGTTGAACAACCAATATAAGAGCTTGTTACAAGAGAAGAAACAAGCCGATGCCAAAATGAAAGCTGAAAAGAAAGAAGAATGGGAAGAAAGCTTTAAGAAAGCGAAGAAGAAAGTGCAAGACACTGACTGGGAAGATAAAACTCGTAGAACAGCGGGAAATATCTCTTCATGGGCTGCAAAATTCGCAGACTCGATTGTGACAGCGGTGGGATCAGTTATTCAAAATACAGAAGTGAACATGCCTTATTTAGAAGCCAAAAATGGGAAGAAAGTACCGTTTCATTTCCATCAAGTGATTGATGATGCGAGTATTCTCGATTTCAAAGTGGCCAACGGAATTGTTCGTGTGAAGACTGTTCCTGACAATACAATGACGATTGAAGGAAATTGCCGCGTGGCTGCGCAAGACGAAGAGTTCTTCGATGCGGAAGGATTTGTTCGTGACCGTGTGAAGGTGGGCGTAGACGACGATAAGATTGTCATCAAGAGTGTCAGCAAGCGCGTATACTGTGACTGGACGATTTCACTTCCGCAAAAAGTGTATGATTATGTTGCCATCAAAGGGTTGAATACAACTATTCATTTGAAAGAATTAGAAGGAAAAGATTATTACTTCGAAGTGGATAATGGAGATATTCGCTTGAAGGATGTCAAAGGAGTTCTTCTTGAAGCAGAAACAGTGAACGGAAATCTTAAATACGAACATCTCGAATTTAAAGATATCGTGTCTGAAACAGTAAACGGGAATATCCATCTCGATGGTAAGTTCCTTGGTACAAAACTAGAAGCGGTGACAGGGAATATTAAAGTAGCAGTAGCACATCCTGAAACGAAAAAAGTAGACGTTGAAACAGTGAACGGAAATATTAAAATTGAAGTTGCTGAAGAAGTTGGTCTTGAAGCCGAAATTGAAACATCTCTTGGGTCAATTCACTTTGACGAAACAGTCTTTGAAGTGATTCGACAAACGAAGGATTTAGCCGAAAGAAGTGCATTGATTCGTAAGCATAAAGACTCAATGCCACGAGTAGTCGCAGAAACCACAACTGGAAATATTCAAGTAAATCAGCTACAATCAGATACAAGTAGCAAGAAAGAAGGATAAACAAAATGAAAAAATTAAGACGTTCAAGAAAGAACAGAGTTGTTTGTGGGGTTATGGGCGGTATTGCCGAATACTTTGATGTCGATCCAACAATTGTACGTGTGCTGTTTATCATTTGTAGTTTCTCAGGTTTCCCTATCATCCTTTACATCTTACTTGCTATCATTATTCCAGAAGAAAGCACTGGGTATTACCGTAACAATAGACGCAGAAATACTTACTATTACACTTCTGGAAGCTCTCGTCCGCGTAAAACAGCGCGCCGCGTAGAGGAAGACGATGACGACGATTGGAGTGATTTTTAGTGCCAATTACTAAAAAGATTGCCATTAACACATTAGGGTTCTTGGTAATTGCGTGGTTTGTTCCACAATTTTACGTTACGAACTGGGTAGCAGCGCTTGTTGCAAGTATCGTTCTTGCGGTACTAAACCTATTTGTTAAACCGATTTTATTCCTTTTAACATTACCAGTTACAATTGTAACGTTTGGATGCTTTAGCTTCGTGTTAAATGCGATGATGTTAAGTATGACATCTTGGTTTGTAGGACCTGGATTCTCATTTTCAAGTCCACTCATTACCTTAGTAGTAAGCATTCTGTTAACGATTTTCCAACGCTTTGTTGAAAATCTAGTTGACTAATAGACCAAACAAAAAAGCGACCAATTGGTCGCTTTTTTTGTTTGGATTCAATTAGTATTTCACAACCATTAATTGGCCGTTATTGTATTCTGCAAGGAATACTTCTGAAACATCTTGAATACCTTGGGCAGCAAGTTGTTCAGTAACCCAATCTTCTGTTTTATCGATAACATCAAGTATATTTTGTTGAATGACACCATCTGTAATGATTGGATATTTTGGATTTTCTTCTCCAGATTTTGTCAGGATGAGTTGACCATTTTGCTCTAAAATTGCACTTTTTACATCGCGAATAGAGAAGACTCCTTGTGAACGTAATTTAAAAGCAACTTCTTGAGCCGTTAGACCAGCTAAACGCACATTTTCAACATCAATTTTCCCATGTTTAATTAATTGTAAAGGTTCACCGTCAAGCATCTTCTTCACTGTACGATTGTTTGTTTTTACCCAGCGAAGGGTTAGTACTAACGCAAACCAAATTAATAAGATGATGCAGTATTGTAAGATGGTAATGGATGGATTATAAATCACACCCCCGAGAATTCCCCCGAGTACATAGTTTTGTATTTGGTCACTTGCAGATGTAGGGGCGAGGTTTCCTTTCCCAGTGTAGTTGATTACAACAATTAATGATAATAGTCCAAGTGCAAGTTTGATTGCGACATCGATATATGAAAGGTTCAACTTATTCAGCCTCCTTAATCGTAACTTTTGGATTTTGCAATTCCATTTTTTCGAGTAGGTAATGTTCCGGGCTATCTCCTGTTAATACTCGATAGAATTGATCGCCAACTTTGACGATGGCTCCATCCTTTGCGGCTTCAGTATTAATATAGACATCTTCTTTATTAACATGTAAATCTTGAGCGATCGTTTCAACGAAGCGAAGGGCTCCAGAATATTGATTTTCTGAATTTTTAGAAGACTGTAAGTCAGCAATCTTAGAACCAGCAAGAATTAAGATACCGATGACGGCGATTAATGCTAATTCGCGAAATTTTGTATCTTGTTTATTTTTAAAATAACGATATAAGGCAATTGCTAAAATAACAATGATAAAAAGTGCAATAGCAATAACATTTAATGTATTGAAACCC
>CAJZJY010000021.1 GCA_916050055.1 uncultured Streptococcus sp. | reverse complement strand
CTACTTATGTAAAACATTATATATCCACTGTTTCTAATTAGTCTGTTTTTCATAAAAATAATGATACTGTAAATAAGTTTTTATAATTTCTTCACAAGTTTGTCGAACTATTTTTATGCAAAAAAAGAAGCTTAGATTCTAAGCCCCTTTGAATTTCTATTTTGATTTTCCAATAATCGAACTTGTGCCACTAATCGTTACAATGACACCGAAAAGAACGATGATCATTCGATTCAACATTTCACCAGAAACAAAGAAGCTTCCAGCGATAATGACCACACCCGCTAAACTAATCAGTAAAGTTTTAGCAAGCGAACCTTGTTGCTCGTTTTCCTGCGCCTGCTCAAGTTCTCCTTCTTGGACTCCCTTTTTGACAATATATTTTGGAAGGATACTTTTCAGATACGCTACTGTCGACAGCGCATAAAATAAAGCACCTACAAAAACACATAGTAATACATCTGCCGGAAAGAAACTATAAAAAATAGCTCCCAGGGCAAACGCAATAACAAAACGATGTCTAAAGGCATTAAATGTGACTAAATCGTCTTTAGGGATATGATAAACCGTCTTTAGGAATGGAAGATAGAAATAATCTTTCCCATCTTTTCCAGTATAAAATTCTCCAAAAAAAGATTGCATACCTTCACCGACTATAGGATTTCTGAAATCGCATAACGAGATACTGTAATCACAATGCCTCTTGCAATTTCTACATCCACTTTCTCTTCATCCATTTTTTTTACCGTGCCGTATAACCCATTGGCACAGATTACACGTTTGCCAACTTGTAGATTGGCATGTAGTTTTTCGAAATATTGTTGTTGACGCTTCATATTTTTTCTTGAGAAGATATAATAGATTCCTAAAATCACAACAACGAATACGATAAATGTTAGGGAACTTACTAAAATAATATTTGCATCCATTAAATTCCATCCTCGTCATCATCAATATCGTTTTGCTGAATCGTCGGAAGACTAACATGTTGAATAGCATCTTTCCCTGCTAATAAGCTTTGTGTTACCACATCTTGCGCACTTGCAGCGAATTCACGTAACATTGCAATTTCAATTAACATTGGTAAGTTCGTTCCCACGACTACTTCCACATTTTCAAAATCTACAGAAGCTAACATGGCAGCCTTGAATGGACTTCCACCTAAAAGGTCCGCAAATACAACGATCCCTTCTGTTTCTTCTTGCAATTCAGCCATTGCGTTTCTTAAATTATTTTCAAGAGCATCCATTGGATCACTTTCCAAAAATGGTACCACGCGATATGCTGCTTGTTTTCCGGCGATCATCTCTAGCGCTTGTCCCACTCCAACAGCAAATTGTCCATGCCCAGTAAGAATTAACCCTATCATTCCATTTCCTCCTAAATACTTAATACCTTAATACTAGACCAGGTCTCATCAAATATCAAGCACAAATTAATGCGTTTTCATAAATTTCCGTGAAAATAAAACGTGGAGCATTGACGTTTCACTGGGGGGTGACAATACTCCACGTTTAAAAGCTATACGAATATTTTTGTTTTACCGATTAGAACAATTCTTTGTAGAAAGCAATTGTTTCTTCTAATGTTGGCATGAATGGGTTACCAGGTGCACAAGCATCGATTAACGCATTCTTAGATAGATATTCGAAGTCGAAGTCTTTTTCTTCAATTCCTAATTCAGTTAATTTCTTAGGAATACCTACTGTTTCAGAAAGAGTTTCGATTTCTTTGATTGCATATGCTGCACATTCTTCGTCAGATTTACCTTCAGTTTGTAAACCTAAAGCTTTTGCAACATCACGGAATGCAGCTGGAACACGTTTTGCATTTTCGCGTTCGATAATTGGTAATAACATAGCACAGCATACACCGTGTGGAAGTTTGTAAACAGCACCTAATTGGTGAGCCATTGAGTGAACATAACCAAGTCCAGCGTTGTTGAATGACATACCGCCTAAGAAGATTGCGCTCACCATACCTTCACGAGCTTCGATGTCATGACCATCTTTAACAGCACGTGGTAAGTATTCTTTAATTAATTCAATCGCACCAATTGATAATTTCTTAGTAACGTCGTAAGCACCTGGAGTTACTAAAGCTTCAACCGCATGAGTTAAAGCATCCATACCTGTTGCTGCAGTTAATGCTACTGGTTTGGATACCATTAATTCAGGGTCGTTTACAGAGATTAAAGCTAGGCTGTTTTTATCAACCATTACCATTTTAACTTTTCTTTCTTCGTCTGTAATTACGTAGTTGATTGTAATTTCAGCTGAAGTACCTGCAGTTGTATTGATTGCTACAACTGGTAAACCTTTTTTAGCAGATTTGTGTAATCCTTCATAGTCTTGTGGTTTACCACCGTTTGTTGCAATTACTGAAATACAGCTTGCACAGTCTTGAGGTGAACCTCCACCCAAGCTGATGATGAAGTCACAGTTGTTTTCTTTAACTGCAGCCACCCCATCGTTAACGTTTTTACAAGTTGGGTTTGGTTCTACATCAGAGTAAACAACGAAGTCCACACCTGCTTCTTTTAAAGGTCCTGTTACTTTGGGAAGAATATCACTTGATTCGATAAATTTATCCGTTACTAAAAGAGCTTTATGATATCCTAGGTCTTTTACGTAAGGTCCAATTTCTTTAACGACTCCTCTTCCGATTAAGTTAATAGCTGGTACATAAAATGTTGACATAATTTTTCTCTCCTAACTAGTAAGTAAGTTTATAAAACACCTTTTTTCAAAATGATGTTTCCGTACAAGGCACTTTCTCCCGTTTGAATCACAAGATAAGCGTCTTTAGCTTGTTCGTAAAATTCAAATCGTTCGAACTCTTTAATCGCTGCTCCTGGGTGACTTTCTTCTAAGAGACGTTTATATTCATCCCAAATCACTGGAACAGTTGGATCTCCCGGAACGACTTGCATTAATCCTGCTTGATATGAACTGTAAGTATCTAATGGCAATACTTGTAAAATTGCTTCTAAAGCCACTGGAACACCATGTCCGTCCATACGAATCACTCGTTGGCCGATACGATGAGCTGGGAAGTTTGCATCCGCAAGTACCAATTCATCTCCATGTCCCATTTCCATTAAATATTTCACAAGTTCTGGGCTTAAAATTTTAGGAATTTGTTTTAACATTACTGAATTCCTCTCTTTACTTTATTGAATTTCAAACGAATTTCTTCTAAATTTGAAATCGCGCGACTTTCATAACGCGTTACAGGTTCTGAAGCCTTGATAATGTCTTGTGCTTCTTTGCGACTTGAAATCACTCCAAGCGTTAGCATTTGTGACAAGATATTTCCAAGTGCACTTGCTTCGACAGGGCCTGTAATCACTGTACGTCCTGTAAAGTCTGCCGTTAACTGGCAAAGCAATTTGTTTTGAATGCCTCCGCCGACCATTTGAACAGTTGTCATTTCGTGTTTTGTCAATTGCTCTAATTGAGTAATCGTTTCTAGATAGGTTAAAGCTAAACTTTCTAGAACAACACGAACGATTTGACCTTTCGTTTGCGGAACTTTTTGTCCACTCACTTTACACCATTCTTTAATTTTTGTTTCCATCTCTCCAGGAGAAGCGAAAACTGGGTCATTTGGATGAATCCAAGTTTGGTTGTCAGTTACTTCTTCGGCTAATGTAACCATTTCGCCAAAGCCAACTTCTTCCCCTTGCAAGCGCCAATCGCGTTGTAATTCTTGAATAATCCACATTCCTGTTGTGTTTTGTAAGAGACGATATTTACCATCAAAACATCCTTCATTAGTAAGTCCTGATGCAAATGCTTCTTCCGTCACAACGGGTTCGTCAGATTCTGTTCCGACAAGCGACCAAGTACCACATGAAATAAAGACAGTGCCTTTTTCATGCTCATATGGAATCGCAAGTACTGCAGCAGCTGTATCATGTCCAGCCCCTGCAATCACGTCAAATGGATCAACCTTCAACTCTTGAGTGATGCGTGGTGATAATTGTCTTAAAACCGCACCATTCTTCGTTGGTGTTGTGAACCATTTACGCGGAATGTCTAAGCGTTCAAATACTTCTTCAGAGAAGTCTTGTGTAAAGATATCCAGTAACCCACTTGTACTTGCAATCGTGTATTCATTTGAGAGTGCACCTGAAAGTAAGTAGTTGATTAAATCTGGAATAAATAACACGCGTTGAACGATATTTCTTAATTGTGGTTTTTCTTGCAAATCTGAATAGATTTGTAAGACCGTATTAATGGTTGCAGGCTGCACACCTGTTTTTTGGAATAATTCTTTCTTCGAGATAGCGTTATAAAATGACTCCTCGTATCGACCCATTCGGTTATCTCTGTAACAATGTGGTTGATAGAGCAAATCTCCATTTTGATCTAGATAGGCATAGTCTACTCCCCATGTATCAACAGAGATGGAACGAATCGGAATCGAATCTTTGGAAGCCTTCTTGATTCCTTGCTTAATTTCTCCAAACAAGTGCAACAAATTCCAATACAAACCATCATTAAGATTCACCGGTTCGTTTTTGAACCGATGAACCTCTGATAATTGGAGGGAGTGCCCGTCATAAATCGCCTGCATAACACGTCCTGAACTTGCGCCTAAATCAATGGCTAATAATTTAATCAAGCTCATGTTTTCTCCTCCATTACTAATCCCTATTTTTTATTCGTAAAGTAAAGCTTTGATTTCTTCACTGTCGATGTTCTTAGCGTCGTACCATTTAGAACCAGTATCCACGTCTTTAACTGTTTCACCTTTAGCTGCAGCGATTGCTAATTTAACAGCTTGGTAACCAATTTGAACTGGATCTTGAGTTACAGATCCAACGAAGATTCCTTTACGGATAGCATCTTGTTGTAATGCACCTGAGTCGAAACCAACAGCTAAGATCTTGTCTGCACCAAGTTTAGATTCTTTGAAACCGCCGTTAGCGTTGATGATTGCTTTAGCAGCAAATTCGTTAGAACCATAGATTGCGATAGTGTCTTCTTTTTCAAGAACTGTAGAAGCCTCAGTTTTACCTGCAGCATCGTCTACTTGAGCTGGAACACGAACTTCAATAACCACTTTAGCATCAGCTTCAGCTACATCGTTTTTGAATTTGTCATGTCCAGTTACAGCAGTTTTAATGCCTTTTTTGTTTAACAATTCAACCATTTTATCAATGAAACCTTTTGTTCTTTGAGTGATTGAAAGTGAGTTAACTTCTTGAGAAACAACCCCGATACGAACTTTCTTGTCTCCGACTTTGCTTTCAAGTAATTTGAATAAGTGTTCAGCAGCGTTACCACCCGCAGCATGGTTGTCTGTTGATGCAGTTGCTTTGATAGCTCCTTCTGGTGCTCCTGGAACCCCTGAGTCAAACCCGATAATAGGAATGTTTTTAGATTGTGCTTGTTTAATCGCATCTAATTCCGCTTCAGTATCTAATGCAGCTAATGCGATTGCTTTTGGATTTTTGTTGATCGCATTGTTTAATTGTTCCAATTGTTCTGCGATTGCTGTTTCATTTTGAGGTCCTACGAAAGTAATTTTAGCACCTAATTCTTGAGCTGCTTTTTCAGCCCCTTTGTTTACAGCTTTCCAGAAGTCATGTTGGAACCCTTTAGCGATTACTTCTACTTTGAAGTCGCCGCCTGATTGAGTTTTTCCTCCATCAGCATTTGATTTATTTGAAGTACATCCTGCTAATAGAGCAGAAGCACAAGCTAGAGTTGCAATAGCATATTTGAACGATTTTTTCATGATTTATTCTCCTTTATATGTCCTTTTTGACCCTTCCTTGAAGGTGTCTTCCCAACTCATTGTGTCAATATCAAACTATTTTTTCTTATTCATGCGGATTAAGATATCAGAGTAAACGGCAATGATTACAACGAAACCTGTGATGAATAATTGATAGTGTGGTTGTAAGTCGATGTATGGTAAACCAATCTTCAAGACAGACATAATGAATACCCCGATGATTGTACCAACAACTGAACCAACCCCACCGGCAAGTGAAGTACCACCGACAACTACTCCGGCGATGGCATCAAGTTCCATACCGTTCCCTGTACCAGGAAGGATTGTTGAATACGTTGCAGCATATGCGATACCAGCTAAACCTGCTAGAAGTCCACTGATGACATAAGCCATACCTTCCCACTTGATAACGTTTACACCTGAAAGTCTAGTAGCTTCTTTATTTGAACCGATGGCAAAGATGTAACGACCAATTTTTGTTTTATTTAAAACAATGGCTGCAATAATCGCTACGACAATCAAGACGATCAACCCGGTCGGAAAATTATCTTGCGTTCTGAATAAGTCTTTGTACCAGCCTTCACCAGTTCCACGTAATGGGAACGTCACACTTTGTACGTTTGACATGATTGAACTTAAACCACGTGAAATCATCATTGTACCGAGTGTTGCGATGAATGGTGGCAATCCAAATTTCGCAATTAAAATTCCGTTGAATAATCCAAATACACCTCCAATCACTAATATTGCCAACAATGCTAGCCATAATGGCCAACCCATTTTTGTATGGAGTACTCCACCGATGATGGCAGAACACATCATTACTGTACCGATTGATAAGTCAATACCACCAGTGATAATAACGAATGTTACCCCAATTGCTAAGAAACCAATGTAATAAGATGCGTCTAAAATGCTGACCGCTGTATCAAACGAACGGAACGATTCACTTGAGACTGCAAAGAATGTGAAAATCACGATCAACGCGATTAATGCAATTAACTTTTGTAAACCAACTGATCTTACCAGTTTAGTCCATAGGGACATTTTCTCTTCCATATCTATACCTCTTCTCGTTTATCGATCTGTTGCTAACGCTAAGATTCGTTCTTGAGTTGCTTGACTTATATCAAGTTCCCCTGTCTTACGACCTTCACACATAACTACAATCCGATCGCTCATACGTAAAATTTCTGTAAGCTCTGAAGAAATCATAATGATTGATTTTCCTTGAGCTACTAGTTCATTCATTAATGAGTAAATTTCACTCTTCGCACCAACGTCAATTCCTCGAGTTGGTTCGTCAAAAATAAGAATATCGCTATTTTGTTCTAGCCATTTTGCAATAACAACTTTTTGTTGGTTACCACCTGACAAGTTACGAACGAGTTGTTTTGATGATGGTGTTTTCGTTCTTAATTGTTTAACGAATTCATCGCTGACTTTCACAATTTCACCGTCATCAATTAAACCACCTTTGATGTACTTATCAAGGTCTGTCATTACAGTGTTATTGGCAATGGTCATATCAACGATACATCCATAACGTTTACGGTCTTCTGAAAGATAACCAATACCTTCTCTAATAGCATCTTGAGGATTTTTAATATCAACCTCTTTACCATTAATTTTAATGGTTCCGCTATCTTTCTTATCCGCTCCAAATAGTAAACGAGCTACTTCTGTACGACCCGCTCCCATTAATCCAGAGAACCCTAAGATTTCACCTTTATGAAGTACAAAGCTGACATCTTTTACGTGGCTTCCTGAGTTTAAATGTTCCACTTCTAATACAACTGGTGCACCTTCTGGCACTGCAGAAACCGCTTTCGGATCTTCGTAAATAGTACGACCTACCATCATTGCGATGATTTCATCCTTCGTAGTTTCTTTTGTATTTACAGTTCCAACATATTCCCCGTCCCTCATAACCGTTACACGGTCCGTAATACGGGCAATTTCGTCCATACGGTGAGAAATATAAATAATACCTACACCTTTAGCACGCAAGTCATCAATAATTGCGAATAACTCATTAATTTCTGATTCTGTTAACGCAGCTGTTGGTTCGTCGAAAACAATAATCTTCGCATCCATTGACAACGCTTTCGCAATTTCGACCATTTGTTGTTTACCAACTGTTAAGTTTCCCACTTTTTCTTGTGGATTAATATCCAGTTTCAACAATTTGAATAATTCTTTTGCCTTTTTGTTTCCGGCATTATCATCAATGAACAATCCTTGATTGATTTCTTCACGACCGATGAAGATGTTTTGAGCCACTGTTAAGTGGTTCATCATATTCAACTCTTGGTGCACGATTACAATCCCATCATCCATAGCCTCTTTTGGCTTAGAATATTCTACTTGTTTTCCGTTATAGTGAATTGTTCCTTCGTTTGCTCCATAAATACCGGTCAACACTTTCATTAAAGTTGATTTACCAGCACCGTTTTCACCCATTAGTGCGTGTACTTCACCTGTTCTTAAGTCGAAGTCTACACCTTTTAGGGCTTTAACTGGCCCAAACGATTTTACAATCCCCTTCATTTCAAGAATAACTGGATTACTCATGCATTTCACCTACCTGTTCCAGTTTTGTAATACGCTCTTTCAGCGTTTCTATTTGTTCTTGTTGATCAACGATGATATTGACAACTTCTAGCAGCAAGTGACTGTTCATAAAATGATCTTGTGCGTGAACCGATAGAAGTGATGTACTTACGCCTTCACCTCTAATTTCTTGCTGAATCATTTCTGTTTGAACATTATGCGCTTCTACTCCTTTAGCCTTGGCTTCATCAAGGAGGCCTCTTGCAGATGAAATATCACCTGCAAGAGCACTCTTAACGGATTGCAATGCTAAAGTAGTGACTTTACTACTTTTGACAATCAGTTGCATCAATCGTTGCGTATCCGATTTGCTTGATTCACTCATTTGTTTAACCTAATAATTCAATCGCTTGTTTTAGAACTTCTTCTCCGCGCATGTTTTCAAAGTCATCATCTGAAATTACTGCAACTGGAACGTTTAATGAAGCTTTTGCTTTTTCTTCTAAATAAGCTAGTTGAGGTCCTAATAATAAGACATCAATATTTTTTAGAGTATCAATCCCAGTAATTCCTACTGAGTAGAATGAGTAATCTAATTTATCACGGTAAATTACTTCTTGAATGCGTTCAACGAGCATACTTGTTGTTAATCCACCGACACAGGCTAAAATAATTGTTTTTGTCATTTTAGTCTCTCCTTTCTCTTACTTATGGATAGGTCCTAATAATTGGCATGCACGGTAGTCAGCTGATTCTAAATCTTCTGTTCCGAATAATGACCAGTTCTTAGGTCTGAAGATATCTTCTTCTGCAACGTTATGCATATTTACAGGGATGCGTAACATTGAAGCAAGAGTGATAAGGTCAGCACCAATATGTCCATAAGTGATAGCACCGTGGTTTGCACCCCAGTTATTCATTACATCGTATACTGACTTGAATGCGCCTTTACCTGTTAAGCGAGGAGCAAACCAAGTTGTTGGCCAGCCTGGATCTGTACGGTTATCCAGTGTATGGTGTACATCTTCAGGTAATTCAAGTGTGTATCCTTCTGCGATTTGTAATACAGGTCCAACGCCTTTCAATAAGTTCAAGCGAACCATTGTCACAGGCATATTTCCTTTAGATAAGAAGCGAGTTGAGTAACCGCCACCACGGAAGTATTCGCGGTTAGCTGCTGGGAAGTCAGTATTTGCAAGCATTGCATCTACTTCACTTTGTTCTAATTCCCAGAAAGGTTTAATCACTGGTTCACCGTTTCTTGTAGCTTGACCAGTACCATCTAATGTACAAGAACCAGAGTTGATTAAGTGTAAGAATCCATTTTCAGCATGACCTTCAAGTTTATGTCCTGTTACACGTTCAACAGCTTCTGGACTCCAGTAAGTACGTACATCCGCAAAGATTTGTGGAGTGTTTGTTAATAAGTAGTTGAATAGCATTGATACACCGTTTAACGCATCATTTTCAGTTGCGAAGATGTATGGTCTGCGAATTCCGTTCCAGTCAAATTGAGTGTTAAGGAATGTTTCCATGAAGTCTCCGTTAGGGAAGTGGTCTGTCCATTGACGTTGACCTTGGAATCCACCAACAAGAGCGTAGTGACCAACTGCTTCTTCTTCAAAACCTAGTTCAGCAAGTCTTGGGTTACCAATCATTAAGTCACGTCCAATTAAGAACATCTTAATAACGAATTCCCATTGTTTGTCTTTTTCTTCACGGCTTAAAACAAGGTCTTCACGGTTGTGATCGAATCCTTCTTTAACGTTTTCTTTCACCCATTTAAGCGCACGTTCGAATTCTTCGTGATCGTAAATACCACGATCGATACGGCGAGTGAATTCAGTCATATCTACTGATTCATTACGCATTCCTAAGTATTCTTGGAAGAAGTTAGGGTCTACGATAGAACCACCGATACCCATTGATACACTACCCATTGATAAGTAAGCTGTATCTCTCATTAAACCTGTAGCAAGAGCAGCTCTTGCATAACGTAAGATTTTTTCTTTAACGTCTTCAGGAATTTCTGTATCTGTTGCTTCTTGTACGTCTTTACCGTAAATTCCGAATGCTGGAATTCCTTTTTGAGCGTGAGAAGCAAGAACTGCTGCTAAGTAAACAGCCCCTGGTCTTTCAGTCCCGTTGAATCCCCAAATAGCATGTGGAATATCAGGAGACATATCCATTGTTTCACTACCATAGCACCAGCATGGTGTTACAGTGATTGTTGCACACACGTTTGATTTCTTGAACAATTCGTGAGACGCTGCTGCTTCTGGTACACGACCAATTGTTGATGGTGAAATCACACATTCAACTGGTTGTCCATCAGGATATTTCAATGTAGACTCGATTAAAGCAGCGACACTCTTCGCCATATTCATTGTTTGAACTTCTAACGATTCGCGAACTCCTTGGCGACGACCGTCAATAGTTGGGCGAATCCCAATACGTGGATGTTGAATCATTTTTATTCCTCCTATTTTTCTAAACTTCACGAACAGTTCCGTCTGGATTGTATTTCTTATATCCAGGGTGACGACCTGTTACTTTGTAGTTTTCGCGCATTTTGAACATTTGCTCTAATTTTTCTCTTGAGATTTCTTTTTCTTCAATGCCTTTTGTTAGTAATAGCATTCTTCCGTGGAATGTTGATTTAGCCACGAGTTCTAATGTTTCCATTCTGTAGTATGCTGTAATCACATCACTACCCACTGTTAAAGCACCATGGTTTTCAAGTAACATCACGTCGTGTTCTTGTAAGTATGGTGTAATCGCATCTGGAACTTCCATTGTTGAAGGAACTCCGAATGGTGTAATTGGAATTGAACCGATAACAATCGCACTTTCAATTAGTGAATAAGTATCTAATGGAATATGTGCTAATGTGAATCCAGTTGCAATTGGTGGATGTGCGTGAACAACAGATCTCACATCATCGCGTTCTTCATAGCAGCGAATATGCATTTTAATTTCGCTTGAAGGACGGAACCCTTCGTTGGCTTCAATCACTTCTCCTTTCATATTTAATTTAACGAGTTTTTCTGGAGTAATAAAACTCTTACTGATACCTGTTGGTGTTGCGATGATGGTATCCTCATCAATACGAACTGAGACGTTTCCGTCATTGGCAGCAACCCATCCTAGTTGCCACATTTTATGACACACATCACAAATTTGTTCGCGTACTACTTGTTCATCAAAAGTCATAGTATCATCCCTTTCTGATTTCTATA
>CAJZJY010000020.1 GCA_916050055.1 uncultured Streptococcus sp. | reverse complement strand
TGAACCCAATTTTCTACGATGGCATGATTATGTTGCCACTAGTATTAATTGGAGTGGAACAAGTTCTCGATAATGAGTCTCCACGAGGCTATATTGGAATGCTTGCTTTAGCATTATTTGTACACTTCTATATGGGCTATATGACATGTATCTTCGTAGTTATCTACGCATTATTCTATGTTATCCGATCTAAAGAATTTACAACTGTCAAAGTGATTTTTGAACGCATGTTAAAACTAGCCTGCGCTTCGATTATCGCAGTAGGGATGGTTGCGGCGATTCTATTGCCAATCATCATCAGTTTAGTTTCAACGAAGGGTGGTTTGCAAAACTCATTAAAATTTGAGTGGACATTGCAAATTAATCCTTTAGAGATTTTATCGAAATTATTCCTTGGATCATTCGATAATGATTCATGGCCAGCAGGTCCAAACTTGCCAAACATTTATGTGGCGAGCTTCGGGATTTTAGGAACCATTTACTACTTTATCTCTAAGAAAATTACAAAATGGGGTAAGGTTGCAGCAGGATTCGTTCTTGTTGTTTTCTTAATCTCTTGTGCGCATGAATTTACAAGTAAATTATGGCATATGGGTCAAAACCCAGCCGGATTCTTCTACCGCTTCTCATGGATTATTGCATTCTTCTTAGTGTACCTAGCTTACTTAAGCTTACGCGAAGTCGAACGATTTACCGCAAAAGAAGCAAGCATCTTATTTGTGGGGATGGCAATTATTTTTGGGATTGTTCAATTCCAAGAGCATTCATTCTTAACAATTTGGCAACGTATTGCGACTCTTGGTATTTTCATAATTATGCTTCTTGTTCTGTTCTGGACAAAAGCGAAGAAACCATGGGCAGTGATTGCAGTGTTGACGGCAGTTGAATTGACAGCAAATGCGGCCATTGTGCAGTCGCGTGTCGGATATACAGATGCGTATAAATACCATGATGCGGTTCTTCAATTGAAAGATGCGATTAACCCAATTCGTCCTGACGATACTGACTTCTACCGTATCAACAAGACATTTAACTTAAGTAAAAACGATCCTTTCATGGTCGATTACCCAGGGTTATCCGTTTTTAGTTCGAATTTGGAAAATAGTACGCGTGATTTATTTGACCGCTTAGGAAATAACGGGATTAACGCGACAACGTACTACCAAGGCACACCGCTACAAGATGCGCTCTTCTCAGTGAAATACTTAGTAGCGCCAAAACCGGTGTATACAAAAGAATATCCTGATACTTCGAAAATGTATGTATTCGGAAATATGGTAACGCGTAAAGATATTACGTCGAAAGAACCAGTTTACGAAGCAACAAGAACGAAGACATATGAAACAGGATTGATTTTACCAATTGCTTATGCTGTGAATGATGCGACAGTGAATGTGAAACTGGAAAATCATCAACCAATTCAAAACCATAACAAGATTGTTCAAGCAATGGGAGCCACAAGTGAGAACTACTTAACGCTTCTAGCTGCCAACGAAGTGAAGTTGGATAATATGGAAGTTCCTGATTCTTCTAAACCAGAAACGTATAAACGTGTGGATTCATCAAAACCAGGAACAATTACGTATCATTTAGTACCACAGTCATCCGAAGATTACTGGGTATCGATTCCTCAAAAACTTTCTCATACGAATAAAAACAAAGTGAGAATTTTACTCAACGGAAATACGTATGACTTCCAAGATAAATTCCAACAAACACAACTTATTCAAGTGGCCCATGATTCACTTGGAAAAGCCGTTGATTTAACGATTGAAATTGACACAGATGACGAATACAACTTGTCAGGTTTACGACTAGCGCGTTCAAATAGTGCCCTATTAAATCGCATGATTGAAGAGCGTCAACTTCAAGGGATGAAAGTCACTCATTGGAATGATAGTCATATTCAAGGGACTGTGAATATCACAGACGACAGCACATGGATGATGACAAGTATTCCATATGAAAAAGGCTGGACCGTTAAAGTGGATGGTCAAGTCGTTGGAACGGCTAAAGTTTGGGATAGTCTTCTTGCTTTCCAAATTACACCTGGTGAACATACAATTGAGATGACTTATATGCCAGAAGGATTTATGGCAGGTTTCGTGATTTCAATTTTATCAATTTGTATTTATGTTTTTGCCATTTATAAAAAATGGATTTAATTGAATAGGAGTAGACTATAATGACAATTTCAAAAATGAAATTAAAATATAGTTCGCTATTCTTCGTTCCATTTGTGGTGATGTTGGGGGTCTTCCTATCTTTAGGGTTGACCCCTTTTTCGCAAAATTCGATTCATAGTGGAGACTTTCTTTCTCAATATTTTCCGCTTTATATCGGATTGCATAAACTATTTTGGAGTGGAGATTTTAGCGGTCTATTTTGGTCCTTCGAGAAGTCACTTGGAGGAGCGATGCCAAGTGTCTGGGGCTTTAATAGTTTAAGTCCGTTCACTTTTTTATATATGATATTCCCGATTTCGAGTTTTCAAGTCCTCAGCTACGTGATTCCGCTTCTACGTGCTGGGGTTATGGGAGTCGTCTTTGGATATTTCTTAGAAAAGAAATTCCAAGGCGTATCGAAACATTACTGGTTATCGTTAGGATTGGCTTCGTCATATGCCCTTAGCGGATTTGTCGTATCGCAACAGTACAATCCAAATTTCTTAGATAATCTGGTCTATATTCCGTTTATTCTCTTGGGAATTGAAGAGGTGGTAAGTGGGAAGCGTTCGGTGAAATTACCGCTGTTTCTTCCCATTAGTTTAATAACGGATTTTTATACAGGATATATGATGTGTCTCTTTGTGGCCCTCTATACATTTTATGTGGTCTTCTCAAAGAATATTTCTTTGAAAGAGGCGACACTAAAACTAGCGAAAGTGGCATTGTTTGCGCTGATAGGGGTAGGCCTTGCAGCGTTTTGGCTATTGCCAGTCTTTAGTGCCTTGCTAGAAAGTAAAGCGAGTGCGGGAAGTACCTTTGCATGGTCATGGAATCCTGTGAATGATTTAGTCGCTATGCCTCAAAAATTCATCTTAGGATCCTTTGGTGAGAAAGAGTGGGGAGATTCCAAAGCGTTACCGCAACTCTTTATTGGTGGATTAGGACTCTTTGGCCTATGTACGTTCTTTGCTAAAAAAGAAATCACTATTCGTAAGAAATTAGCAGCGACAGTCGTGTTGCTTGCCTTACTGCTTTCGTTTTCGATTCAAGGCTTCGACCAAATTTGGCATATGGGACAACGCCCAGTCGGTTTCTACTTCAGAAATTCTTGGGTGGCTAATAGCTTTATGCTAGTGCTAGCATCCGAAAGTCTAATGCAGTGGAAAGATGAATTCCGCTTGAATGAATTTTTAGTGGCCATCTTTGGCTTTGGCTCTATTCTTATTTTGTCGACTCTAAGAAGTCTTCAATATGTTGAGACCTCGCAGAAAATACTCGCGTTTATTATTTGGGTGGGTATTGTACTGATTTTCTTTCTTAGCAATGCAGAAATAAATCGCAGGTTACAATTAGCAACCGGAACGGTGATTTTTGAAATGATGATGAGTACCTTTGTAGGCTTTAAACGTGTACCCTATTTCATCGATAATTACGGATTGAAGGAACAGATGGAATATGCGATAGTTTTTGAAAAAGAAGGATATAGTAATAAAGATATTTTTACTAGAATGGAAATACATAAAGGATTATTGTACGCGAATTTTCCAATTGCTTTTGGCTACAATGGAGCTTCCCACTTTACATCAAGTTTAGAGCATGCGCTGATTGAAGAGATGAGTCATCTAGGACTTCCAACGTCTCAATCGGTGACGAATTATACCGACCGCAATGTGATTTTAGATTCGCTCTTTGGTGTATCACGTTTTATGATGGATGGCGATGAAAATCGTGTCTTTGCGGATGTGCGTGGGATGTATGCGAAAGAAGGGAAAGTGAAGGATTTTGTGGTTTACCGCAATCCATATGCGTTCTCTCTTGGATATTTAACGAATGAAAATACCGCAACCAATATTGCTTTTGAAAAAAATCAACCAGTAGCCAATCTCAACCAGCTCTTGCAAGTGATTGGGCTCACTGGAACGAACGCATTGACTGAAGTGAATCTTGGCGAACCTGTGACGACGAATTTAACGAAGGGGCAGGAGAAATACACGCTAACAAACGAAGGTGAATCCGCAAACATTGAATGGGAGTTCAATCTACAGCCAAACAAACTGTATTTTGTTGAAATTCCAGAACGCCAAGCTGGTTCCGTGATTAAATCAAAAGTGATGCTAAATGGTATCAGTTATCCGTATGAGAATCGATTCCACGAGAACCAATTTTGGATGATTGGAAATGGAAACTTAGACCAGACGATTACCTTTGCGATTGAGGACGCGAAAGCCAAAGAATGGGATCTTCGTGGCTTCAAGTTCTATACGATTGATATTACAACACTTGCGAATGCATTGACGCAGTATAAGAAAGCAAATGATATTACAATTGATGCCTATTCGAATGGAATGGTGAAGGCACATGTCACAGTGATAAATAGCGAACAGTCCTTTGCGACCTTTACGATTCCATACCATTCGGGTTGGAGCGTCACTGTAGATGGTAAGAAGCAAGAAGTGAAAAAAGCGCTTGGATTCTTTATGGGCGTTTCGCTGACAGAAGGAGAACACGAGATTGTTTGGAGTTATTCGCCGCCAGGATTACATCTTGGAATGTTCATTTCTATTTCGTCACTTCTCTTACTAGTTTTCTTATGGAAAAAGCATAAAAATTAAATAGATTGTCATTAAAATAGTCTCTGAAATCGTGATGATTTTAGAGATTATTTTTTTTCGTGTTTTTACAGGCCGTACTTTTGTAATTGAGGGTGTTTAGTGGGTATAATGACCTGTTGATTAGAGAAAGGAAAGTGATGAAGTGATGGATGCAACAAGTATGGCTCAAGCCGTCCGCTTGAAAAAAGTGAGTCCTGTAGAATTAGTGACAAAAACGATTCAACGCGCGCAGTCACTGAATCCTTCTCTTAATGCTATTGTTTATGAGCAATATGAAGAAGCACTCGAAAAGGCGAAACACTTTGAGCTGACCAATCAACCCTTTGCGGGAGTACCTATTTTTTTAAAAGACTTAGGGCAGGAGCAAAAAGGGAGCGTCTGTACATATGGCTCACGTTTATTTAAGGATATAAAAAGTACTCAGACTGATAACTTTGTCAAACGTTTAGAAGAACTCGGTTTTATCATTATGGGACGTACAAATACTCCGGAATTTGGATTCAAGACAGTAAGTGACGCCACTCTCCATGGTCCCGTTCGAAATGCGGTGAGTCCTGAGAGAAATGCAGGAGGGTCTAGTGGTGGTGCTGCAGCTATTGTAGCAAGCGGAATTTCACCAATTGCAGCAGCAAGTGATGGTGGTGGATCGATTCGAATTCCGGCTAGTCATAATGGATTGATTGGACTGAAACCTTCTAGAGGTCGTGTGATTGTCGGGCCAGGTTCTTATCGTGGATGGAATGGCGCAACTGTTCATTTTGCGCTGACAAAAACCGTCCAAGATACAAGGAACTTATTATTCCATATGCAAGAGTGCCAGATGGAAAGTCCATTTCCATTACCGAAACTGAGTTACGAACAGCTTTATAAAACAGAAAAAATAAAACCATTAAGAGTGGCAGTGTTGTTACAGTCACCAGTGGGTGAAGCGGTCTCTAAGGATGCGGTGGATGCTGTGATGAAGATTGCCCGTTTCTTTGAAAATCATGGGCACTCTCTAACGCTTCTTCAAAAGGATCCAGTAGATGGTGTCGCGCTGCAAAAAGGATTTTATATTATTAGTGCAGTGGAGACAGCGTTGATGTTCCAAAATATTGAACGCCAACTACAGAGTCCAGTAACTCGTGACGATATGGAACTAATGACATGGGCGATTTATCGTAGTGGCATGGATATTTCCGGAATGGAGTACTCTAAAGTGGCTTCAAGTTGGGATATTTATGCCGAGCAGATGGCACAGTTACACAAGCAGTATGATGTGCTATTATTGCCAACGGTTGCACAGGCCGCACCGAGTCTTGTTGCGTATGAATTATCTGCGGATTTACAATCCAAACTCAGTCGTATTGATGACTTTACAAAAGACCAGAAACAACAATTACTCTGGGAAATGTTCGAGGAGAGCGTAGCCGATACGCCGTTTACGCAGCGATTTAATATTACTGGTCAACCGGCCATTAGCCTGCCAGTTCACTATACAAAAGACGGACTTCCGATTGGAGTACAACTCGCTGCAGCCAAAGGAAGAGAAGACCTGCTCCTACAAATCGCAGAATGGCTCGAACAAGAACAATTATTACAAGTAACAAAACAGTAGAAAGAAGTGAAAGTGTGTTAGAAACAGAAGCTTTATTTAAGCCTTTCGAATTAAAAAAAGGAGTCACATTGGACAATCGATTTGTGCTTTCTCCAATGGTGACGAACTCTTCAACGAAAGAAGGTCATATTACAGAAGATGATTTAAAATACGCCGAACGTCGTGCACATGCTGCGGCCCTTCAAATTACAGGGGCGGCTTACGTGAACAAGCATGGACAGCTATTCGAGTATGGATTTAGTGCGACTTCTCTAGACGATATCGAAGGCTTAACGAAATTAGCCAAATCGATGAAATCAGGTGGCGCAAAAGCCATCTTACAATTAACGCATGCCGGACGTTTTGCAAGTCATGCCTTAAACCGTGACCGCTATGTGTATGGTCCAAGTGCGATGACATTGCAATCGCCGTTCCCACATGAAGTGAAAGAATTAACCGTAGAAGAAATTCATGGCATTATCGAAGATTATCGCCGTGCTGCACAAATCGCCATCCAGTCTGGATTCGACGGGCTAGAAATTTCATCGGCACAGCGATTACTTATCCAAACCTTCTTCTCAACGTTCTCAAACGAGCGTACAGATGAATATGGCTGTAAGACATTAGAAGACCGTTCGAGAATCGGGATGGAAGTCTTATTGGCGGTTCAAGAAGTGATTGATGAATATGCCTCTGATGATTTTATTTTAGGATTCCGTGCGACTCCTGAGGAAACGCGTGGAAACCAAATTGGATACACTGTTGATGAGTTCCTAGAGTTCTTCGAAGACGCGCTTAAAAAAGTAAACATTGACTACTTAGCCATTGCAAGCTGGGGACATGATGTCTTTAGAAATAAAGTTCGTGCCAAAGGACCACATCAAGGTGAACTCGTTAATAAGGTGGTCTATGACCGCTTGAGAGGACGTGTCGCAGTGATTGCTTCAGGTGGCATTAATTCTAAAGAAAAAGCCCTCGAAGCATTAGAAAATGCAGATTTAGTGGGTCTTTCAACACCATTTATCACGGATCCAGAATTTGCTGTGAAGATTCAAGAAAGAAATGAATCAGATATTCAATTAACGATTAAACCAGAAGCGCTTGAAGCCTTAGCAATTCCAAAGGCAGCCTTTAAAGATATCGTTCCTTTAATGGATTTTGGAGAGTCGCTTGAAAAAGAAGCACGAGATTTCTTCAGAGGACTCGAAGCCAACTACGAGGGGAGAGAGACGGATGAAAATTAGTCTGTTAGATTATGGTCTCGTAGATGAAGGAAAAACGAGCGCAGAGGCTGTTCGTGAAACGCTGGAGTTAGCGCAATTAGCAGACGAACTGGGATTCCATCGTTTCTGGGTGAGTGAACATCATAATGTGCCGGCACTATCGATTAGTGCTCCAGAAGTGGTGATTCCTTATCTTGCTAGCCATACGAAGAACATCCATATTGGTTCTGGTGGTATCATGGGTCTTCATTATTCGCCGTATAAGGTGGCCGAAATCATGTCAATCCTAGAAGGATTATTCCCAGGGCGTGTGGATATTGGGCTTGGCAATTCCCCAGGAACACCTCTTGTAGGTCGTCATTTGCAGTCGCTTTATTCGAAAGAGCAATACGCGCTGTGGTTAGAAAAATTGCAGAACTATTTGAATGAAGCGCGTCATAAAGGCGTGGTCGTTCCAGAAACGACGACTGTACCAGAACAGTTCCTTCTTGGAATGGGCGGTCAGTCGATTGAGTCCGCGGCAACTCTTGGTTTGAGCTTTGTATATGGTGTATTTCCGTATATTCCTCAAGATCCTGTCGAGTTGGCGAAAAGTCTTTCTGAGAAATATCGTAGCACCTTTAAACCAGGACCTCATAGCAAGCCAAGTAACTTTGTACTAGCAGTATTTGTAGTTATTGCAGATACGAGAGAAGAAGCCGAAGAGATGGCGAAACCATTAGATTTATGGATGCTTGGAAAACAGGATTTTTCAGAGTTCCATACCTTCCCAACACAAAAAGATGTGGAAGAATATAAACTAACACAGCGTGACCAAGAGAAGATTGAAAGCAACCGCAGTCGACTCATCGTGGGAAATCCACGTGAAGTTTATGAGCAAATGGAGGCGCTAAGAGCTGTCTCCAATCCTGACGAGCTTTTATTTATCCCACTCGTCGGTTCCATTGAAAAAAGAAAACGTTCAGTAGAATTACTTGCTGAATTATATAAAGGAGAACAATAAAATGAGAAAATTTGCTAACTTTTTATGGATTGATAAAGAAGGAGAAAACTACACGATTCGTATGACTCCAGAACTACAAGATGATGTCGGTACCATTGGATTCGTTCAATTTAACATGGACGACCAATTAGAAGCTGAAGACGAAATCTTAAGTTTAGAAGCAAGTAAAACAGTGATGTCGATTGTGACACCACTTGCAGGAAAAGTCGTAGCTAGAAACTTAGCGGCAACAGATGAACCTAAATTATTAAACTCTGAGAAACCAGAAGAACACTGGTTAGTGACATTAACGGATGTTGAAGTAGCAGCATTCTTGGCATTAGAAGATGAATAATCATAAAGAAGAGCAGTTGCTCAAGAAATTGATTGAGCTCTTGGCGCAGGAGTCAGGAGAAAGCATTGAAGTTGAAGGGAAAACTCCAGAAGAGTTGAGGGCCCATTGGAGAGGCCTTGTGAATGTAAGACAGCCAAAAGAGGCTCCTGCAGAATATATCGCTTTGGAGAATGAATATTTAAAAGAGTACCATTCACCAAGAGTACAGACTTTGGCTGATTGTGTTCCAACAGCAAACGACCAAATCAAACTCTATTATGGTGATTTATGTGAACTGAAAGTCGATGCGATTGTGAATGCGGCGAATAGTGAGATGCTTGGATGTTTTATTCCAAACCATCGCTGTATTGATAATGCAATTCATACTTTTTCAGGAATTGAACTTCGCTCATTTTGCCACCATTTAATGGAAGAACAAGGGAAAAAGGAACCTGTTGGAAAAGCAAAAATTACTCCAGCTTTCAACTTGCCTTCGAAGTACATTATTCATACGGTTGGGCCCTTTTTCCCTCCAGGGCAAAAAGTAACGCCGCTTCGTGAACAATTACTTGCTGGTTGTTACAAGAGTTGTCTACATACAGCCAAAGAAGCTGGTCTAACTTCAATTGCTTTTTGTGGGATTTCTACAGGAGAGTTTGGTTTTCCAAAGGAACCTGCTGCGCGTATAGCCGTGGATACAGTGAACAAGTGGTTACAGGACACGTCTTCAACAATGACCGTTGTCTTTTCAACATATACTAAAGAAGATCAAACAATTTATCAGAAATTATTATCAGGAGAGCATTAGAATGACGAAATGGAATGCATTACAAAAAGAAAGAACAACTGAAGCTAGTCTACTGGCAGATTTATTCCAGGAAGCAGATGCTATTGTGGTTGGTATCGGGGCTGGGATGTCGGCAGCAGATGGATTCACCTACATTGGAAGTCGATTCGAAGACGCTTTTCAGGATTTTATTGAGAAGTATCAATTTTTAGATATGTTACAAGCGAGTTTGTTCCACTTTCCAAGTTGGGAAGAGTATTGGGCATTTCAAAGTCGATTTATCGTGCTCAATTACTTGGACCAACCTGTGGGACAATCGTATGTTGAATTGTTAGAAATGCTTAAAACTAAGCCATACCACATTATCACAACGAATGCGGATAATGCGTTTTGGGTAGCAGGGTATGACAAAGAGAAGGTTTATCATATTCAAGGCGAATATGGGCTTTTCCAATGTAGCCAGCACTGTCATCAAAAAACGTATACCGATGATGCCTTAGTTCGCAAGATGATTGTCGAGCAAAAAGACATGAAGGTTCCGTATGAACTGATTCCGTTCTGCCCAGAATGCGGAGCGCCACTTGAAATTAATAAGCGTAACGCTGAAAAAGGAATGGTAGAGTCAGCAGATTTCTTTGCACAAAAGTCGCGCTATGATGCGTTTTTAGAAGAACATAAAAGCGATAAGGTTCTCTTTTTGGAAATCGGAGTTGGCTTCACAACGCCACAATTTATCAAGACCCCTTTCCAAAAATGCGTACAAGCTAATCCAAATGCGCTATTTGTAAGTATGAATCATAAACATTATCGAATTCCTCTTGCGCTAAGAGAGCAAACCGTACAATTGTCAGAAAACATCGCCCCATTAATTCATGGGACGTATCAAGAGCTTAAAGGAGAATAAACGATGTATTTAATCGAACCAATCCGTGATGGAAAATATGTAAAAGATGGAGCAGTAGCGCTTGCGATGCAAGTATATGTGCAAAGTAATGTCTTCTTGGATGATGACATCTTATTCCCGTATTACTGTGATCCTAAAGTTGAAATTGGGAAATTCCAAAATACAATCGCCGAAGTAAACGAAGAGTATTTAAAAGAAAACAATATTCTTGTTGTTCGTCGTGACACAGGTGGTGGTGCCGTGTATGTGGACTCTGGTGCCGTGAATGTATGCTATTTAATTCAAGATAATGGAATCTTTGGAGATTTCAAGAGAACATATGAACCAGCTATCAAAGCTCTACATGAACTCGGCGCAACAGCTGTAGAACAAACAGGGCGTAACGACTTAACCATTGAAGGGAAAAAAGTATCCGGAGCTGCGATGACGATTAGCAACGGTCGTGTATACGGTGGTTTTTCGCTCTTATTAGATGTGGACTATGATGCGATGGAAAAAGTCTTGAACCCAAACAAGAAGAAATTACAATCTAAAGGAATCCAATCGGTTCGTGCACGTGTCGGAAGTATTCGTCCATATCTTGCTCCAGAGTATCAAAACGTGACGGTAGATGAGTTCAAAAACTTAATCACATGTAAGATTTTAGGAATCAATTCGATTGATGAAGCAAAACGTTATGTATTAACCGAAGAAGATTGGAAAGCAATCGATGAACTCACAGCATCTAAATATAAAAACTGGGAATGGAATTATGGCCAGTCTCCACAATATAGTGACTACCGTGATGGACGTTTTGCATGTGGAACGATTCAATGTTACTTAGAAGTGGAACAAGGTAGAATTTCAAACTGCCGTATTTATGGAGATTTCTTTGCTAAAGGAAATGTACAAGAAGTCGAAGGAAAACTAAAAGGCGTTCGTATGGTGAAAGAAGACTTAGTGGACGTCTTAAGAAGAATCGATTTAAGCAACTACTTTGGCGCAGTTACTGCCGAAGAATTTGCGGGACTCGTTTTAGGAGAATAAAGTAAAAAATAGAGTGATACCGTATACGGTATCACTCTATCTATTTAGAAAAGGATGAAGCGAGGTGCTTCATCCTTTTTGCTTGATTAGTCTAATTCTTCTTTTGCTGGAATGCTGTGAGCTAGACGGCTTGCTGCAGCGGCTGCGATAGCACCAACTAAGTCATCTAAGAAGATGTTTACTTTACCAGTTGATTTGTCATCTAATGTTTTTAGAATTCCTGGTTTTACTTTATCGAT
>CAJZJY010000019.1 GCA_916050055.1 uncultured Streptococcus sp. | reverse complement strand
GCACCAAACGGGAAGAAGCCATCAATCGCCCACGCGATAAACATGATGACCATCGGCGCAAGGAAGCTTGCTAAATAGACCTTTTTCTTAGTCGTCATGTTGCTCTCCTTTCACCGTCATGTTCGTTTCATCAACTAAGTAATGTGGACGTTTCTTCACTTCGTAGTAAATCTTACCGATATACTCCCCTAATACCCCGATAGAAATCAATTGAATTCCACCAAAGAGTACGACAGAGAAGATCGTTGTGAAGTATCCACTCACGAGTGAATCTGGAGCTACGAAGTATTGAACAAATGTCCAAAGAACGTAGACCAACGAGATTAATAAACAGAATAAACCGAAATTAATACACACACGAAGCGGTTTATCATTGAACGATAAAATCCCTTGAATCGCATAGTTTAATGAGAACTTCAATGAATATTTTGTTTCACCAACTGTACGAACTTGGTTTTCATATTCGATGACTTTTTCTTTAAAACCAATCCAAGAGAAAATTCCTTTAGAGAATCGGTTGTATTCTTGTAATGAAAGAATGGCACGAACCGCTTTACGGCTGAATAGACGGAATTCAGAGACCCCATCCATCAATTCGATATCCATCATTTTGTTTGCAAGGCGATAGAAATGTTTTGCTAAGAATGTACGGTGTGGTTTTTCACCAGTACGTGTACGACGAGCACTCACAACGTCATATCCTTCTTCATACGCTTCAATCATTTGTGGAAGAAGTGCAGGTGGATGTTGTAAGTCCCCATCCATTAAAATCACAGCTTCCCCTGTTGCGTATTCAAGTCCAGCAATTGTTCCAGCTTCTTTCCCAAAGTTTCTGCTGAAACTAATATATTTTACGCGAGAATCGCTATCTGCGATTGCAAGCATTTTTTCAAAAGTACGGTCTTTACTACCATCATTAATAAAAATAATTTCAAATTCCGCTTTAGTAATTTTATTGACTTCTGCTACTAAGGCGTCATACATTTTTTGAATCATATTTTCCTCGTTATAAAACGGGATGACAATTGATAATTTCATTATTCCACTCCTCAATCCTTTAAATGTTCATCTCTTATATCATACCATTTTTTTGTGTGAAATTCCGCTCATATGCGAATTTTTTTGGTACAAAAAAACGAGAACTCTTTCTTTTCGAAAAGAAGCTTCTCGTTTCTTACTTTTTTATATTTCTTTTAATCGCTTAATCGCAACGTTTGTCCCTAAAAGCCCCATCAATAAAAAGGTGAATACAACGGCAAAACAGAGCATAAAGAATTCCTCTGGCAATGCTAAAATAATCGGGTCGTTTTTCGGATCGAACATCCACGCATCATTGTTAAAGAACACTTGATGGAACTTCACAAAGAGAGTATCGAAGAATGCCGCAATCGCAAAACAAACGACAACTGGAATTAAAACGAGCCAGCGAATGGGTCTACGTAATTGCCATGTTTGTCTTCTTTGTTGCAAATATCTCACTCCAAAAAAACTGATAAGCCCTGATGCGAGCAGTACTGCAAAATTCACAAAGAAGAGACGTTTTACCTCGAAGAAGTGGAATATTCCCTGTTCTGAACTTGGAAAATCGGTCATCTTCAATGCATCCACTAGCGGATTCGTTAAATATCCAATGAGTTCATGATAGTTCATCTTAAGCGTATCTGCACTGTAACCAGTGAGTTTTTCCACTCCAAACCAACCAATCGACCAATGATACATCGGCTCAAAGAATATCACAAAGGTAATTCCTAGACTTAAGAAGAATAAGAATAGCGCGATGGCAGTGACCCATTTTGGTACTCGGTAAGTTCTAGTTAAATAGTCCATTCACTCAAATCCTCTACCAAGTGCGTTGGTTGTTCTTCCACTTTTTCTAAGTCTTCACGTGTTGAAAATCCTGTTAATACCATCAGTGTGTCCATGCCGTATTGAATTCCGGCTTGAATATCGGTTTGGTAGTTATCTCCAACCATTGCAATATCCTCTTTTCTAAAATGACGGTCTGGGAATTTGGCATTTAAATAATCCAACGCAGACTCCATAATTACACTACTTGGTTTCCCAATAATAATTGGTTCTACTTGTGTTGCCACTTTTAAGAAACCAGTGATGGAACCTGATCCTGGGATTGGGCCTTTTTCGCTTGGCAAGTTTGAATCGATATTAGTTACGATATACGTTGCACCATTACGAATCGCAAGCGTTGCTGTTTCTAAGTCTTTATAAGTGACGTTACGGTCAAGGGATTGTAATACGACTTCTGCGTCTTCCGTCACAAGCGTATACCCTGCTGCTTCCACTTGTCCTTTAATCGCTTCTTCGCCAATCACCATGATACGGTTTGCGTTGAAGTGAGACTTCAAGTAATCCACTGCGGCCACACCGCTTGTATACACTTCGTCTGCTGAAACTTCAGTACCATAGTTCACACGTAAGTTTTCAGCCACTTGTGCAGGTGTTTTTGTAGCGTTATTAGTTACAAATAGGAATGGAATTTCTGCTTCTTGCAATCTTTTAATAAAGGCTTCTGCCGTTGGAATACGGTCTTTCCCACGATACATTGTTCCATCTAAATCAATAAAATATGCTTTATACATTTAGTTACCTCTTTGTTGGTTTTCTCGAATATGGAATCCTTTCTTCTGAGTGGACTTCACAGGGCTCTTCTTCACCTTACTGCTTGCTGGTTTCTCCACTTCTTTCATTGAGAAATGTTGAGAAGATTTCTTCTGTTTTGGTTTGAAGTTATTGCTTTCATATTCTTTTTCTTTCATCGTTTCTTTCGGAATAAATTCTTTCAAGTTAAACGATTGATCTTTTTTCGCCTTTTGATTTGTCTCATTATTACGTTTCTTCTGACGATTTTGAGCCTTCTCTTTAAACTTACGCTTATTATTTGAACGGACTGGACTATCTAAATCCGCCGGACTAAACACATGCTCTCTGCGTTGGTTGTTTTGACGTTTGCGTTGATTATTGCGCTCGCGTCTTGGACGTTGTTGTGTTTTTTCTTCTTCCTCAACTGGTTTATGTTGCGCCTCTGGATCTCTTTCTAATACGAAATATTGGCACCCAAAATTGCAATATTCCAATAAATATTCTTGTAAATAATCAATATCGCGGTCTGGAGTCGCCAATTTATGCGAATGTTTGAAGAATCCTTTCAAACGTAATTTCTCATGGCCCCAGTCGCCAACGATGTAATCATAGCGCTCAAAGATGTCATTATAGCGCTCGTTTAATGCTTCAATATTAAATCCGTCGCGGTAGTCTTCGATGATTTCATAATGCACATCGTCAATCATCACGGTTGTATCTCCCACCATTACCGCACGCTTCACTTCTTCTTCAGGCGTTGTCACAATCTCTTCTAAGACTTGACTTAACTCCTGTGAAAGTGTTTCTGCTTTCTGTTCAGTCATGATTCTTCCTTTCTTTGAATAGCAATTCTTTTTCAATAATTGTTCTTAATAAATCTGGATAAATAATTTCGTTGTCCCCTTTTTCTTCAATCATCGGAAAAAAAGGAACGAATCGCATATGGTCCGGGCAAACAAATGTAATGAACTCATCATCTGCCAACGTTCTTCCATCCATAACGATTTCGCCACTAGCGAGCTGAAATCCTGTATAAAGGATCTCTCCAAACAGTTTACCACGAAAACCATATCCACGAATAGCTTTTTCTAGTAATTCAGGCTGCTCCGCTTCAAAAATTTGCAATAGTTGTTTGAAATCAGAAACTTTAAAGTGGCTCTTGTTCAAATGAATTGGATGTGGCATGCATTCATGTAAGTCAAACTTTGTGAGCGGTCCCTCTTTAAACGGTACTACGAAAAGTCCAGTATAAGTAAATGCCACCGCAACTCCAGTTTGTCTCGTCATCGCTTCTAATGAGAGAAGAGCTAGTTCTTTTACGGAATATGCAGAAATATGTGGAAGTACTACTTCTTCTTTCAAGAGAGCAACTCCTTCTTGGCGAAGTGCTTCACCTTCATCAATAGTCGAATCCTCTTTTAACTCCTCGACTGCAATCATTTTGTCAGAAAGAGGAATCAAGCGGCTGCCTTCTATTTTCAAATGAAGTTCCCCAATATAAGCTCCATACTTAAATCCACCTGTTAACAGTGTTTGGTTGACCCATTTTCCTTCTTCAAAGAAATGATGTGTATGCGCTCCAAGAATCACTTGGATTTCTGGATAGGTTTCGGCAATCAGATGGTCCATTTCAATTCCTAAATGAGACAGCAACACAATCTGATGCCCAGTTGCTGCTAAAGATGGTACAAGACGCTTTAACGCATCCATCGGCTCTTCAATCAAATAGCCATTTGGGCCATAGCTTTCTGGATAAGAAGCCGTGAGTCCAATAAAAGCAATACTGCAATCATCGACTATTTCAAAATGAACTTCCTTGGCAAAAGGAGGCACTTCTCCAGTGGATGTCCATTTGACATTCGAAATAATAACTTCGAACTTGCGCCCTTCATACGCAGCCTCTAATTCAAGCGGTGTATACGCCGTACCTTCGTTATTTCCAAGAGTGGCAAAATCAATCTGCTCTTCGTTCAACACTCTGGACGCAATCTTTCCATCTTCTGCTTCAACCAGTGGATGAACACGGTCAATCAAGTCCCCCAAATCAATGCCAAACACCTTCTGGCCCTGTCCCTCAAGAGTGGCTCTGCGCTCTTTCATAAAGCGCGTTTGTGTTTTTATGGAGTGGAAATTCGAGTGCATATCATTGATGTGAAGAATCGTTACTTCACTCATGCTTCCACCTCATCTGGATGATTTTCGAATATCGTAGCTTGTGTTAACTGTTGTAAATCTTGTGGAGCAATTTCTAATTGGAGTCCACGTTTTCCAGCAGAGATACGAATTGTCTTTTGCTCCATTGCATACTGTTCGATATAGGTTGGAAATTTTTTCTTCATTCCAATCGGTGAACATCCTCCACGCACATATCCTGTTAATGGTTCCAGTTTATCTAGTGATAATAATTCTACGCGTTTATTTCCTGAAACTTTCGCAATCGCCTTTAAGTCCAATTCCAGGTGAGCCGCAATACAAGCGACTAAATGTCCCGTCTTATCGCCTGTTAATACGATAGTTTTATAGACTTCCTCAACGGGAATCCCCATCCCCTGCGCTGCATGTACAGCATCTAGATGAGCCGTATCGACATCATATTCATGGATCGCATATGGAACTTTTGCTTGTTCGACCATTCGAACTGCATTTGTTTTGATTACTTTTTTCTTTTTCACGTAAAATCACTCCTTTTTCCATTTTACCACAAGGAGCATCCTATTTGAAATCTCCTTTCATCTTCTTTCCACCCTTTTTCAAAAAATAAAACCCCTAAGAAAACTCTTAGGGATTTAGGGTTTAATCTAATAAGCTGAGACGACGAATAAAATCGGCATTCGACTTTGTTTCTCTTAATTGCTTCACGAGTTGTTCACTCGTTTCAAGTCCGTCTCCTTTAATGGCATGACGCACTTTCCAAATAGCTTCCAGCGTTTCTTGTGAAAGTAACATGTCTTCTTTACGAGTTCCTGAACGTTTCACATCAAGTGCAGGGAATACTCGTCTTTCCGCAAGTTCTCTCGAGAGATGGATTTCTGAATTACCCGTTCCTTTGAACTCTTCGTAAATGACATCATCCATACGGCTACCTGTTTCCACTAACGCCGTAGCGAGAATTGTTAAGCTTCCGCCCTCTTCGATATTTCTGGCAGATCCAAAGAATTTCTTAGGACGATACAACGCTGCTGGATCAATCCCACCGCTCAATGTTCTTCCTGAAGGTGGAATCGTTAAGTTATATGCACGGGCAAGACGCGTGAGACTATCCATCAAGATGATGACATCACGTCCATCTTCCACTAGACGAAGCGCACGTTCCAGCACTAATTCACTAATCTTAATATGGTTTTCCGGAAGCTGGTCAAATGTTGAATACACCACTTCCGCATCCACAGTTCTCTCGATGTCCGTTACCTCTTCTGGTCGCTCATCGATTAATAAAATAATCAATTCGGCTTCTGGATAATTCGTCGTAATTCCATTGGCGATTTCTTTTAGCAAGCTTGTCTTCCCTGCTTTTGGCGGAGCTACGATGAGCCCACGTTGCCCAAAACCAATCGGACAAATTAAATCCAACATACGAGAAGCGATACGACCACGTGTAGTTTCTAACACCATTTGCTTTTCAGGATACAAAGGTGTAAGACCTGGGAAATGGTCACGCTCTTTAGCTTCTTCAGGATCCTTGCCGTTCACAAATCCAACTTGCATCAACCCATTGAACTTCTCACCTTGACGTGGAGGACGCGCTGTCCCACTCACAAGGTCTCCATTTCGAAGGTCGAAACGGCGAATTTGCGAAGAAGAAATATAAATATCTTCCTGACTGCTTGAATAGTTAATCGGTCTTAGGAATCCAAATCCTTCTGCACGATTAATATCCAAGACACCTTCCACTTGGAAAAATCCAGTGGCTTCTTCTTGAGCACGAAGAATCGCAAGCGCCAATTCCTTTTTATTCATTTGACCGTAATAAGGAATTTTATAATGTTTGGCAAAGCCGTACATCTCTTTTAAAGTTTTTTCTTGTAAGCTTTGTAGCGTTACAGTTTCCACTTGTTCTGGCATAGTGTCCCTTCTTACTCTTCAATCATCGTAATATCGGCACCTAATGCTTGTAGTTTATCAACGATGTTTGAATAACCACGTAGGATATGTCCGATATTTGAAATCTTCGTTGTTCCTTCAGCCATTAATCCAGCTACCACCAGTCCAGCTCCTGCACGTAGATCGCTAGCCGCAACTTCCGCACCAACTAATGGTGTTGGCCCTTCAAATGTAATGATGTCTTCAATCACTTTTCCACGAGCACCCATACGATTTAATTCTGGTACGTGACCGACACGTTTTGGATAAATGGTATCCACAATCATCGCAGTCCCTGTTGCTTTACTAAAGAGCGGTGTAATGGTTTGTTGCAAGTCTGTTGCAAAGCCTGGATAAGGCATTGTCTTGATGTTCACAGCTTTTAACTCATTTGTCGGGAAAACATAAATATCGTCTTCGCCAACTTCCATCTTCACGCCCATTTCGTTCATTTTCGCAATAAGACTTTCTAAGTGTTCGAAAATCACGTTTTTCACACGGACACCCTCACCAACTGCTGCTGCAATCGATAAATAAGTTCCTGCTTCAATACGGTCTGGAATAATGGTATGCGTACATCCATGTAAGCTTTCCACACCTTCCACACGAATAATGCTTGTTCCGGCACCTTTAATATTGGCACCCATTTTATTTAGTAAGTTTACAACATCGATAATTTCTGGTTCACGCGCCGCATTTTCGATAATGGTCTTCCCTTTTGCACGAACAGATGCTAGCAATACATTAATCGTCGCACCTACAGACACAACATCCATATAAATTTTCGTGCCCACTAAACCTTCTTCGCCAGTAGATAAGTAGATAGCACCATCATGGTCTCTCACATCAGCACCAAGCGCTTTGAAACCTTTTAAATGTTGGTCAATTGGGCGAGGGCCTAAGAAGCAGCCACCTGGAAGTCCTACAACCCCTTCCCCAAATTTAGCAAGAGTTGCTCCCATAAAATAATAAGAAGCACGCATGCTTTGGATTTTCCCTTTTGGCATTGGGATTGATTTCATTTCTCTTGGGTCGATGGTTAACGTTCCATCAACGAATTCTGTTTTTACGTTAAAATCATTCAAAATTTCAATTAAGGCATCTACGTCCTGAATCTCAGGGACACCCTCTAATACGACTGGTTCATTCGCGATAATAGCAGCCGGAATTAAAGCTACTGTACTATTTTTAGCTCCACTAATGGTTACTTCGCCTTTAAGTGGTTTACCGCCGTTAATGACTAATTTTTTCATACTCAAATTCCTTTCACTAAATGTTCTCAATTATTATACCATGTTCACACTAGAATCCGCTATCTTTTAATCGTTTGTATCTATTGTTAACCTCGGTGACATTTACAGTTGACAATCGTTTTGAATCTGTTACACTTAAAAACATGAATACTGATGAAAGGAGGACATTATGAGCACTAAACAGGACGTTTTACGTCTATTATATAGTACCGTGGACAAACCTCTTTCAGGACAAGATATCGCAGAACAACTGAATCTTTCTCGTACTGCTGTGTGGAAAGCTATCCAGCAATTAAAAAAAGATGGTTATGAGATTACCTCAAGCACAAAAGTTGGGTATCAATTATCCAGACAGACGGATTTGTTAACCCTTGAAGGCATTCGCACTCATTTAGGAGAGGCTCTTCAAGACTGGGATATTCAAGTTTTTGAAACAACTACTTCAACCAATGATTTGGCTAAAACATACGGCGCATCAGGCTCGAGAGTCCCTACCTTCTTTATTTCCGAAGAGCAAACTGCGGGTCGTGGTCGCCTAGGAAGAACCTTCCTGTCCCCTCCAAAATCTGGCTTATATATGAGTATCTGTATTTTCCCAGAAGGTGACTTGGATAGTATTTCGCTGATTACTTGTGCTACGGCAGTCGCAGCAACGCGTGCTGTGGAGTCCTTTATCCATGAAAAAATTGGGATTAAATGGGTGAACGACCTCTACTACCATGATAAAAAAATCGCTGGTATTTTAACAGAGGCCGTAACGAATATCGAAGCTCAAAAAGTCGATGCACTGATTGTCGGAATGGGAATTAACTTGCATATCGATGACGCTATTATTCCAGAGGACTTAAAATCTATTATCGGTTCCCTCTTTTCTCCGCAAGAGATTCCAGACAGTTTTAGCCGCAATGAATTTGTTGCTCGGTACTTAAAAGAATGGAATGCATGCTACGAAGACATCAATGCCGGTAAACGAGACTTCATGGAAGAATACAAAGACTATTCCATCATTGTCGGCAAGAAAATCAATGTCATTAGCGGCATGAAAACCTATCCCGCTATTGCCAAGAGCGTAGACAACAACGGTCATCTCATCGTTCAAACAGACGATGGAACCATTCATTCATTATCATATGGCGAAGTAAGTATTCGCCCAGAAAACTAAAAGATTAGGAGTTATACACATGAAAAAATTAAACATTAAAACACTTGTACTTGCAGCACTTTTAGGAGCCCTCTGCTATGTATCTAGCTACTTAAAAATCCCGATTGGTCCAGTACCTTTCTCAGCACAAACAGCCACAGTTATTTTGGCATCATTACTCTTGCCACCAGTTGGCGCTTTTGCTGCTCAATTCATCCACTTCCTTTTACTTTTCCTATTAGGTGGCGGTACAGCACTATTCGTATCACCTTCATTTGGATTTGTCATTGGATTTATGGTTGCGGCTCCTGTGATTTCATTTATTGGAAACCGTATCAACAATATCTTCGGTTGGGTGATTGCCGCTCTTGTGGGTGAAGTGATCTTCTACCTCATCGGAATTCCATATATGACTTTCGTACTCTTAAGCGTTAAGATGCAAGAACTCAGCCTTCAACAAATTCTTGGCTTCGGTTTATATCCATTCATTCTTCCTGACTTAGGAAAATTAGTTGTTGCCGTATTCCTTGCAGATCGTATCAAAGCCATTACTAAAAAAAAGTTTTAAAAAGCATAAAAAATAAGCTAGGCATGATGCCTAGCTTATTTTTATTGTTCAAGGATTAACCCCAGAATTTAACTCCTAGTACGTTTCCTAAGAATGCAAGACCGATTCCGGCAACTAATAGAAGAACGATACAACGTAATGGCGTCCATTTTTTACGTGCTAATAAGTAGTAAAGTCCTAAAGTAATTCCTAATGGAATTAATTTTGGTAATACACCATCTAAGATTGCTTGGATAACGATTGGTTTTTCACCATTTGCGATTTGAATCCCTAATTTAGTACCTCCATATAGGCTTGTTAATGCCCCTACGACAAATACTCCAAGGATTGAAGCAGCACGAGTGAATTCTTTCGCATTTGCAGTAAAGATACCAATAGCATCTGTTCCTAAGTTATAAGACCAGTGCATTAACCAGTAACGAATTGCGAATTGTGCAATATTAAATACCGCTAAGAATAGTAATGGCCCAGCGATGCTTCCTTTTAATGCAAAGTCTGAAGAAATACCGGCTACGATTGGAACTAATGTGAACCAGAATAAAGCGTCACCGATACCACCCAATGGTCCCATTGCAGCAACACGTACCGCACGGATTGTTGGGATATCTGCTTTGTTTTGTTCAAGAGATAATACAATCCCCATTACGAATGTTACTAAGAATGGGTGAGTATTAAAGAACTCTAAGTTATGAGACATTGATGCAGCTAAGTCATCTTTGTCTGTATGGATTTTTTCCAACCCTGGTAAAATACCGTATAACCAGCCACCTGCTTGCATACGTTCATAGTTGAAAGAAGATTGTAAGAAAATTGAACGCCATGCCATTTTGTTTAACGTTGCTTTATCTAAGCGTGGAGCAGGCGTTTGGTTTTTATAAGAATCTGGAATATTATATGCCATCTTCTTCACCTCCATCGTTCACAATGCTAGCACCCGCTGTTTTGAATTTTGTTTGGATTTGGAAATCCCAGTATGCAATTGCAAAACCAATGAACGCTAATAATACTAATGCAGATCCAGCTAAGCTTTCACTTGCAGAAACAATGTTTGCTAAAGCAAAACCTAAGAAGTAGAAGCCCCATAGTTCTTTAGAAACCATTACTTTAAGTAAGATTGCAAACCCAACAAAGCGCATCATTCCACCAGCAGCACCTAAACCACCCATGAACCACTTAGGAATTGAGTCAGTTAAAGTGTCCCCAATAGTTTGTCCACCGATAAAGAATAATACAACTACAAGACCAAAGATAGCTCCTAATGCAGCCATTGCTAAGTAGTTCAAGCGAGCAATTCCTTTTGGATTTGCATCGTGTGCATACTTATCAGCTACAGCCATCATTGGTGACATTAAAGCAAAGATTAAAGTAACGCCATATTGACCTAAAAGCGCGAATGGAACAGCAGCACCTACTGCAGCAGCTGGTTCTAATTTAAGGCTGATAGCTAATACTGTCGCCATAATTCCACCGATTACGGGATTAGGTGGTTGTGCCCCACCGACTGGCATGTTACCGATTGTCATTAATTGGTATGTACCCCCAACAACTAACCCTGTTTGTACGTCGCCCAAAATAGCTCCGATCACTGGACCCATTACGATAGGTTGGTATAGTGATTCTAAAAAGCTGAATTGGTCAATCGCAGCAACAAAAGTTACAAGGAATACTAATAAGATTTGAATAAAACTTGCTTGCATATTCATTGACCCCTTTTATAAATATAAATTATTGGAATAATTTCGAAACGTCTTCTTTTCCTTCAGTTGGTACTTTCTGAATTTCAAGTTCGACACCTAACTCCTGCAGTCTTCTGAATGCAGCAACATCTGCATCATCAACCGCAACAACACCTGCAACTTGGCGTTTACCTTCCGCCATATGCATGTTCCCAATATTAACCTTCTTGATTGGCACTCCTCCCTCTACTAATTTCACTACGTCTTGAGGATTTTCACAAATAATGAAAATCAACTGACGGTCTGCTGCTTTACCGATGACATTAATCGTTTTTTCAATGGTGAAATAACGAGTTTGTGCACCAGCTGGAGCAGCCATATCCATTAACCCTTGACGCATCGGATCCGCAGCCACTTTGTCATTTGCAACAAGCAGTAGGTTGGCCCCTAAGTAAGATGACCATTGAGTCGCAACTTGACCGTGAATCATACGATTGTCAATTCGTGTTAATAAAATATTTGGCATTACTAGCTCTCCTTTCATAAAAAGCTAAATTTATTATACCGAATTATCTGGAATTTTGGAAGCGTTTTATTAAAACTTTTTTAATAAATTCTTCAGTATCAACTTTTTTAAGATTATCTTTTGCTTCT
>CAJZJY010000018.1 GCA_916050055.1 uncultured Streptococcus sp. | reverse complement strand
CGGATTGAGCCAAGGTCTCAATCCTATCGAGCCTCAAACGGATGGTAGGAAATGAATTTCCAACCATCCGTAATTCGCATCGATTACTGATCGCTATAATGGCTACTATGTTATCCGAAAACGCGTAGCTTTTTTTCTTTGTATCTTAACGTTGTTGTTTTGCTTCGATGGAGTGAGTGCAAGTATTCCTTCATTCGAAAGGGAAATGTGCTTAAAATGGATTGGAGATTCTTATGTTGAGATTGCGAAAAGTTTAGGATTTTGTTAGGGAATGTTACGGTATAGGCGGGATATGGTATGATGAAGGCACTGAATTGCAAAGTGAGGTTTTGTGTTTGAAGTTAAAGAAATGGTCGTGGATTGGTTTATTGGTACTTTGCGTGACGTTGTTAGTCGGGTGTGGGGATCACACGAGTCGTGGGTATCTTGAAGAGCTTGCTGGGAAAGAATTGAGCAGGGTTTATCCAACAGAGAATATTGAAGATTTATTTGAGCAGTTTCCAAATGGATTTACCGTAAGTCAGATGCGTGTAGTCGGTGACTCGAATGTATTTGTTTATCTTGAGGCTAGGGAAAAAGGGAAGCCGCTAGTTGGAACGATTAAGCAGCTCAATTCTAAAACTAAGGAAGAGGAAAAAAGCCTGACGTTGCAATATGTGGATGGGAAGTTTGTTTTTGAAAATGAAGAAGAGGCAAAAAAACTCTGGCCACAAGGAAAGTTCTTATTCCAGGAATTGCAATTGAATAAAGATATGTTGGCAAAGGCAAAATTGCGAGAGAATATTTATACGAAGAAAGAAGAAAGTCCTACTGGGGATAATACATTTTATCTGAAATATAGTATTCAACTTCCAGTGGTCAGTCGGATTTTGGGGATAGACGAGTCGCAGCCGGTAGAGCTCTTTATCTTTGGTCGTGACGAGTCCGATGGCTTCGTATATGAAATTGGAACGGAGCAAGATCATCAAACGACTTTATGGGAAATGATACGAGAAATTAGGAAATAGATGGTTTTCTGTGAAATGGAAAGATGTTACAATGAAAACGAGGTGAGTGTATGCAAACAATAATGATTGTCGAAGATGAAAAAGTCATTCGCGATGCGATTGTACAAGAATTGGAAAAATGGAATTATGAAGTCGTTGCGGTGGAAGACTTTTCGCAAGTGTACACTCAATTTTTAGCTGTCAATCCGCAGTTGGTCATTCTGGATATAACATTGCCGTTTTATAATGGCTATTATTGGTGCCAAGAGATTCGTAAGGTGTCTCAGGTGCCGATTATGTTCTTGTCGTCAAGGGATCAAGCGATGGATATTGTGATGTCGATCAATATGGGCGCGGATGATTATATGACAAAGCCGTTTGAACCAAGTGTATTGGTCGCAAAAATCCAAGGGATGATGCGTCGTAGTTATGAGTTCGTTCAGCAAAAGGATTGGCTGGAATATAAGGGGATTGCCTTGCAGCTTGGAAGCGGAAAAGTTTCTTATGAGGGTAATGTCATTGAATTATCGAAGAATGAATTTATCATTTTGCGTGTACTATTTGAAAAACAAGGTGATATTGCGCCGAGGGAAGATTTAATGAATGCATTGTGGAATAGCGATGTGTTTGTCGATGATAATACCTTGTCCGTGACGGTTGCTCGTTTGCGAAAGCGTCTTGGCGAAATCGGGTTGGAAAAATTAATCACGACGAAAAAAGGCGTCGGGTATGGATTGGCGGAAGTGATTGAATGAAGACAAAAGTAGAATTTAGTATGGCTTGGTTCAAATCGCATGCCTTCTTACTCGGGGCGTTGGCCTTCATCGAAGTGTTTTCGATTGGCTTCTTCTTCGTCTTTAATTGGCTAAATTCAGAAGTCGGATATTATTTATTTTTACTAGCCTTTTTCCTTTTGGTAGTCGCTGGTGCACTTTTGTGGCACAATTGGAAAAAGTATAGAGAAGTCGTTCGAAGTTTGCAGCAGGAAGTGACGACACTAGACGATGGGTTTTCGCCCGTTGTAAGTCATTTATATGAGGCCATTCAACAAGAAAAGTCGGATATGCGAGGGTTAAGTACGAAGATGAAGCAACTTCGCAAGGAAGATGTGGACTACTATACTTTATGGGCGCACCAAATTAAAACGAGTATTGCCGCGAGTCAATTGTTGATTCGTGAGTTGCCGCAAACGTCTGAGAAATCTTTATTGAGTCAAGAACTCGTTCGGATTACGACCTATACAGAACTAGCACTGCATTACGTTCGAATGGAAAGTTTCCATCAAGACTTATCGATTTCAACGATTTCTATCGATGAGGTGATTCGTCCGCTCTTGAAGAAATACGCAACCTTCTTTATTTCGAAGAAATTGCATTTGGACTATGTTCCTACTGAGAAAAAGGTGGTCACGGATTCTAAGTGGTTAGGCGTCATCGTCGAGCAAGTGTTATCGAATGCGGTGAAATATACGGCAGAGGATGGAATGATTCGTATTCTTTTTGAAGAAGATACGTTAACGATTGAAGATACAGGAATCGGGATTGCTCCTTACGACATTAAACGAATTTTTGAACGTGGATTTAGTGGCTATAACGGTCGTGTGAACCATCAATCGACAGGGCTAGGGCTCTACTTATCTTCAGAGATTGCCAAGCGATTAGGCGTTACGCTTAGTGTAGACTCAACTATTGGAGAAGGGACGACGGTTCATATTCAGATTCCGTCTGAAGTGATGCAAGTGAAAGATTAATGGAAAGCGAGGGGCAACCCTCGTTTTTTTGTGCGATAAAAGGGGGTGTTTTCGCTAAAAAGTTAACAATGACACGCCCGGATGTGTTATAATTGTAAAGATAACAATATCGTTTGAGATAGGAGAATGACAATGGCAGTAGATCAATTAGAATTAGTCGTCATTACAGGTATGAGTGGGGCAGGGAAAACTGTTGCAATGCAAAGTTTCGAAGACATGGGATATTTCTGTGTCGATAATATGCCGCCAAGTCTTCTACCAAAATTTTGGGAATTAGTAAAAGAATCAGGAAAAATTACAAAAATTGCGCTCGTAATCGACTTACGTTCACGCGCATTCTTTGATGAAATCATGTCAGCCATTGCAGGACTTGATAACACATCATTTATTACAACAAAAATTTTATTCTTAGAAGCGAGCGATGATGCGCTTGTTTCTCGTTACAAAGAAACAAGAAGAACGCACCCTCTAGCAAGTGATGGTCGTATTTACGATGGCATTATTGCGGAACGTCGTTTATTGCAAGATATTAAGACACGTGCGCAAAAAGTGATTGATACAACAAATCTTTCACCTCGTAAATTACGTGAAGAAATCATGCAAGCCTTCTCTACAGGCAGCGAAGGAATTTTCACGATCCAAGTGATGTCATTTGGATTTAAATATGGACTTCCAATCGATGCGGATGTCGTGATGGATGTACGTTTCTTACCAAATCCACACTATATTGCAGAGTTACGTCCACTAACTGGGCTAGATGAACCTGTGTATGATTATGTCATGAGCCAACCAGAAGCGAAGACGTTCTATCATAAATTGATGGACTTACTCGACTTCTCAATTCCAGGCTACAAAAAAGAAGGAAAATCGAGCGTGACGATTGCCATCGGATGTACTGGTGGTCAACACCGTTCTGTAGCTTTTGCTGAACGTATCGGACGCGAATTATTATCAGACTCTTATAACGTGAAAATCTCTCATCGTGACAAAGACCGTCGTAAAGAAGGGAATGGACGATCATGATGTTCGAGGTAACACCAAATCCTCCGAGAAAGAAAGGTCCTAAAATCACCGTTATTGGTGGAGGAACAGGGCTTCCTGTTCTCTTGAGAAACCTTCGTAAGAGAGATGCGGATGTAACTGCGATTGTAACGGTTGCCGATGATGGTGGAAGTTCAGGAATCATTCGAGACTATATGAACGTTGTGCCACCAGGAGATATTCGAAACTGTATGATTGCTCTTTCTCCGATGAACGCTTTACAAAAAGAAATTTTCCAATATCGTTTCAATTCCGACGATCAATTCTTCGCCGGACATGCGATTGGGAACTTAATTATTGCGGCCTTAACAGAGATGCGTGGAAATATTTTCGATGCGATTCGTCTTCTAAGCCGTATGATGGCGGTGGAAGGACATGTGTATCCTGCCGCTGAAGAGCCATTATTACTCCGTGCTGAATTCCAAGATGGAACGATTGTGGACGGGGAAGCGGAACTTGTTAAATATCGCAAGAAGATTAAGCGAGTTTCCGTGCATTGTTACGACGAAAATCGTAAACCCGATGAAAGCCGAACTCCAATGGCGGCACGTGAAGTCATCAATGCGATTATGGAAGCCGATATGGTTGTACTAGGACCTGGTAGTCTTTATACTAGTATCTTGCCAAACTTAATGATTAGCGATATCGGTCAAGCCGTTTGCGAAACGAAAGCGGAAGTGGTGTACATCTGTAACATCATGACGCAACTTGGTGAAACGGAACACTTTACCGATGCAGATCATGTACGTGTGCTGCATGACCATTTAGGAACTAAATTTATTGACACTGTTCTTGTGAATACAGAGGCAGTGCCAGAAGAGTACTTAAATCAACAAAAGAACGAAGAGTATCTTTACCAAGTGAAGTACGACTTCCAAGGATTGCGCGATGAGGGATGCCGAGTAGTGTCGTCTGACTTTATTAAATTACGCGAAAAAGGCGTATACCATGATGGTGAAAAAGTCATCGATGAATTATTCCGACTCCTACAAAGTGCACGAATTGAATAATAACAAATAAAATAGGAGCCAAGACTTCCTCTTGGCTCCTTCAACATGATTAGAAGAGAAAGGAGGAGGCCTGTGTCCTTATTATCATTTGCTGCAGAAACAAAACAAGAACTAACGCAACTAGAAGTGCAATATGATTATTCAAAATATGAACTTGCGGCGCTCATTCGAATGAATGGGGCGGTTGGGATTTTGAATCGTCAATTGATTTTAAATATCCAAACGGAAAACGCGACGATTGCCAGACGGATTTATGTGCTCTTGAAGAAGTATTATCAAGTGGAAAGTGAACTCTTGGTTCGCCGTAAGATGAAACTGAAGAAGAACAATGTGTATATCGTACGTTTAAAACACGGAACAGAAGAGATTCTGGAAGACTTGAATATCAAGTCGAGCGGCTTATTTAATATGCGCGTTCCAGAAAATGTTCGTGAAGACGAAGAGAAGATGCGTGCCTACCTTCGTGGGGCGTTTCTGGCTGGTGGTTCGATTAATGACCCGAAAACGAGCCGTTATCACTTAGAGATTTATTCGATTTACGAAGAGCATAACGACGATATTTGTCAGATGATGAATGCGTTTGGGTTGAATGCCAGAACGATTGAACGTCGTAAGGGGTATATCACGTACTTGAAAGAAGCCGAGAAAATTGCAGACTTCCTTGCCGTGATTCATGCTTCGAAAGCGATGCTGCATTTTGAAGATATCCGAATCATTCGCGATATGCGAAATACGGCGAATCGTTTAGTAAACTGCGAGAATGCCAATATTAATAAAGTGGTGAACGCAGCCACTCGTCAAATCGAAGAGATTCAATATATTGAAGATACGGTAGGGCTCGATGCCTTGCCGGATAAATTATCGGATATTGCAAAAATCCGTTTAGAGAATCCAGAAATTAGTTTGAAAGAGTTAGGCGAAATGTTACCTTCTGGACCTATCTCAAAATCAGGGGTAAACCACAGACTGCGTAAGATTTCTGAATTTTCTCAAAAATTGAGAGAAGAAGGAAAAGCCAATTAGAAGTATCTGGACGTAGCTTACTATAGAAAAAACTATAGGAGGTTCGTCTTATGAACTTAGTATCTTTAATTGGTCGTGTTGTCAAAGAGGTAGAGGTGCAACAGCTTCAACCTTCCGGAAAGAGTGTGTTTAATAATACCATCGCAGTACAAAATGTATACCGAAACAGTGATGATTCCTATCATTCACACTTTATCCAAGTGGTCGCCTGGGGTAAAATTGCAGAACGTATCGGCAAGTTTGTCAAAAAGGGAGACCGTATTGGCGTGGAAGGGCGACTCAATACCCGTCGCTACACTAACAAGAATCATCAAGAAGTGTATGTGACCGAAGTGGTGATTGAAGAAGTGTACTTCTTAGAGAGAAAACACGAGACTGAAGAGGACGGTGCAAGTCCTTTTGAAGATCCGCAAAGTTTGTTTGTGGAATAGTGTAAGGAGAGAAATTCCTTCACTGGACGTATAAAATGAAGGAGTTTTTCGAGTGATTATATTAATAAACGGGACAGCAATTGTCATCGGAGCGCTTGCGGGTGTGTTTTTACGACACATTATTTCAGAGCGTTTCGCGCAACATATCATGCAAGGGTTAGCGCTATGTGTATTCCTAGTCGGAATTAAAGGCGCGATTCAAATCCCGAATAGCTTGATTATGATTTTATCTCTGGTATGTGGGGGCGTTGTCGGAGAAGGACTTCAAATGGAGGAGCGAGTACGTAAGTTTTCAGACTGGCTTCAGGAGAAGGCATCCAAAGGCAAAGAAAACAATTTAAATATCGGAGAAGGGTTCGTCGCGGCAGTAATGATTTTCTGCGTGGGGGCACTTGCCACAATGGGGTCTATCCAGTTAGGAATTACTGGAGATCCAGCGTTACTTCAAACGAAGTCGGTATTAGATGGGATTACTTCAATTTTCCTTGCGGCAACGGAAGGGATTGGAGTAGGGCTTTCTGCAGTGGCGGTCATTGCATATGAGTTAATTTTAGTGGGCTTGTCTCAACTAGTGGCGCCTCATTTAAATGATGTGGTAACCGTATCGATGTCCGCGGTTGGGTCGGTTCTTTTAGTCGGCTTAGCAATGAACTTACTAGGGATTACGAAGATTAAAGTATTAAACTTCTTGCCAGCCATTTTTATGCCGATTCTACTTGTACCGCTATTTGCGTTATTTTAAGAAAATGGAAAACACCGTACCAAGAAATTTTCTTGGTACGGTGTTTTTGTGATTTCATTAGTTGTTTTCTGCTTCTAATTTTTCGAAAGCATCGTGTAAGATGGATTTCAATGTTTTTGCAGATAAGTCCATTTTCTCTTGTTCAGAGTCAGCTAGAGGGATTTCGATGATTTGACGAATTCCTTCACGTCCGATAACGGCTGGAGCTCCGATGAAAATATCATCTTGTCCGTATTGACCTTCAAGGTATACCGATAATGGGAAGATGGCTTGTTCGTTGTTTAAGATGGCTTTTGTAATACGCGCTAGAGTAGCACCGATACCGTAGTAAGTCGCACCTTTTTTAGCGATGATTTCATAAGCCGCGTCACGTACTTGGAAGAATACTTCGACTAATTTTTCTTCATCTACGTGTGGATTTTGACGAACCCATTCATAAATTTGTAAACCGCCGACGTTTGTATGTGACCAAACTGGGAATTCAGTATCCCCGTGTTCACCCATGATATATCCGTGAACGTTACGTGCGTCAACGCCAACTAATTCAGCGATTGTTTGACGGAAACGAGCACTGTCTAAAGAAGTACCAGATCCGATAACGCGTTCTTTTGGAAGTCCTGAGAATTTCCAAGTTGCGTAAGTTAAGATATCTACTGGGTTAGACGCCATTAAGAAGATTCCGTTGAATCCGCTCGCCATAATAGAGTCTACGATGTTTTTCAAGATTTTTAAGTTTTTAGATACTAAGTCCAAGCGAGTTTCGCCAGGTTTTTGAGGAGCACCTGCTGTGATACATACGATATCTGCGTCGTGGCAGTCTTCATATGTTGCTGCATAAATCTTTTTAGGGGCATTGAAAGCTAAGGCATGTGATAAGTCTAACGCATCGCCTTCTGTTTTCTCGAAATTGATGTCGATAATTCCTAGTTCTTCAGCAATCCCTTGTAATACAAGTGCGTATGCATAACTAGAACCAACGGCACCGTCACCGACTAAAATTACTTTATTACCATGTTTTTGAGATTTTTCCATATTCATACCTCCTAAAAAATTAGTGATGGAATATCCATAAATAAGTATAGCACGATTTTTCGAAAATTGATTTTCAGAAGGCCTTTTTTATGACAAATAATACATAAAAAACACAATTTCGTGAAAAAGTGAATTAATAACGGGACGGTGTAGGGGTATGGTATAATAGCAAGATAGAAGAAAAAAGAATAGGTGAAAGTATGAAATTAGTCGTTGGTCTAGGGAATCCTGGAGCAAAGTATAAAGGGACAAGACATAATGTCGGATTCATGACAATGGATGAAGTGGCCTATCAAGAGAAGTTTGATTTTGATAAGGCGCTCTTCGATGCAGTTTTTGCGCAGGTACAAATCGGTGGCGAAAAAGTCATCTTCATGAAGCCGTTGACGTTTATGAACTTATCGGGTGAAGCGATTCGTCCGCTGATGAATTATTTTAAAATTGGAATCGAAGACTTGCTTGTGGTTTATGATGATATGGATCTGCCGGTTGGAAAGATTCGTCTTCGTCAAAAAGGTGGTGCCGGAGGTCATAACGGAATTAAGAGTATTATTTCGTGCCTGGGTACTAGCGAGTTTAACCGTATTAAGGTTGGGGTTGGTCGTCCAAAAGATGGGCGTACGGTCGTAGGACACGTGCTCAACCGTTTTGAAAAAGAGGAAGAAGAGGACATTATTTTTGCAGTGCAAAAGAGTGTCGATGCGATTCGTTCGTGGATTGAAACGAGCGATTTCGTCAAAACAATGAATCAATTTAATTAACAAATAGAGGGAAAGAGATGCTGCAAATTTTTTTGCGGTCTCTTTTTGTCGTTGGAAAAAGGAGAACATTATGCAATTATTGCACCAAACCATTAGTAAACTAAAAGGATTTAAAGAGTGGTTCGATACTCTTGATTTACATGAGAGTCAACTCGTGCTAGGTCTCAGTGGATCTGTAAAGCATTTGGCCGAGTCATGCGTATTTGAGAGATTAGACAAGCAATTAGTGATTGTGACGCCAACGCTCTTACAAGCAACGCAAACCTACGAAGAGCTATCGGAGTGGTATGACGATGAGATTGTACACCTTTTCCCGGTAGAAGAGTCGCTTGCGGCGGATTTCTCAGTAGTGTCGCCGGATGTGGTGAGCCAACGCATTCGCACGCTTGATTTCTTAAGTCGTGGGCAAAAGGGTATCGTCATCGTACCGCTCTCTGGGATTCAAAAGCTCTTAGTGCCAGCAGCGGTATGGAAGAAGAGCTCGATTGAACTCGCAATGGGGTCTGAAATTGAATCGATGGATGCCTTTGTGGAGCAGTTAGTGGAATTAGGATATCGCCGTGAAAATATGGTCGCGACTCCTGGTGAATTTGCGCTTCGTGGAAGTATTGTCGATATTTATCCATTAGACCAAGAATATCCACTGCGTCTGGATTTCTTTGATACAGAAGTGGATTCGATTCGTGCGTTTAATGCGGAGACGCAACGTTCGATGGATGTGATTCAAGAGGTGCGCATTTTACCAGCCACAGACTTGCCACTTCAAAAGGAAGCAGTATGGAAGGCACAAGCCAAGATTCATGCGCTCTATGAAAAGGATGTGAAGGCGGCTCAAAGTGAAGAGCGAAAAGCCCAAGTCTCCAATATTCAACAAGCCATCGATGCGCAATTAGAAAATGGGGAAATCCCATCGAACTTAACATACTTCTTGGAATGTATTTATCCTGAGAAGACTAGTTTATTAGATTACGTTTCTAAAGATGCGTACCTTATTATTGATGACTACGCTCGTTTTATCGAAAAGAGTAAATCGTTAGAAGAAGAGGCGGGCTATTGGAAGACGCACCATATTGAAACGGGTGCGATTGCTTCGGGATTGTCGCTTGTTCAAGATGGGCGAAAAGTGTTAAAAGAAAGTCCATTAAAGAGAACGTATTTAGCGATTTTCCAAAAAGGGCTCGGAAGACTCGCGCTCGATGCGATTCATCCGATTACGACGCGCACGATGACACAGTTCTTCTCGCAAATGCCGATGGTGAAAGTCGAAGCGGACCGCTGGAAAAAACAAGGCGCAACAGTTATCGTTTTAGTCGATGATGCGAAACGCGCGCAAAAGGTCGAACAAACCTTTGCCGATTTTGAAATCAAGAGTGTGATTTCAAACGGGACGGTACTGGAAGGGCAACTGCAAATCATGGTCGGCAAGATGCACAATGGATTTGAACTGCCAGAAGATAAATTTGCCATTTTAACAGAACGCGAATTATTCAATAAACTCACAAAACGTGCGCCACGAAATCAAAAAATCTCGAACGCAGAACGTTTGAAGAGTTATACCGAATTAGCTGTTGGAGACTATGTGGTTCACGTGAATCACGGGGTCGGTGTGTACCAAGGAATGGAGACGCTCGAAATTGGTGGTATCCACCAAGACTACATGTCGATTCACTACCAAGATGGCGGAAATCTATTCGTTCCGGTGACTCAAATTAAGCTCGTTCAAAAATATGTCTCGTCTGATGCGAAAGTTCCAAAACTCAATAAATTGGGCGGTACGGAATGGGCGAAGACGAAACGTAAAGTTACTGCTAAGATTGAAGATATCGCCGATGAACTCATCGAATTATACGCCAAACGTGACGCCGAAAAAGGCTATGCGTTTAGCCGCGATACGGTGGAGCAACAAGAATTCGAACAAGCCTTTCCGTACACGGAGACGCAAGACCAATTGCGAAGTGTGGCGGAAATTAAGGAAGACATGCAAAAGGATAAACCGATGGACCGTCTGCTTGTCGGAGACGTTGGATATGGGAAGACGGAAGTAGCCATGCGTGCAGTCTTCAAGGCTGTCATGGATGGAAAACAAGCGGCCGTTTTAGTACCAACAACGATTCTTGCCGAGCAACATTACGAGAATTTCGTACAACGCTTCTCGGACTATCCATTTACCATCGGATTATTAAGTCGTTTCCGCAGTAAAAAAGAACAAGAGGAAACGATTGAGAAGCTTCGCAAAGGAGCAGTGGATATCGTCATTGGGACTCACCGTCTGCTTTCAAAAGATGTGCAGTTTCTAGACTTAGGACTGTTAATTGTCGACGAAGAACAACGCTTTGGAGTGAAGCATAAGGAACGTTTGAAACAATTGAAATCGCAAGTGGACGTATTGACGCTGACGGCAACACCAATTCCAAGAACGCTCCATATGTCCATGCTTGGAGTGCGTGATTTATCCGTTATCGAGACACCACCAGCAAACCGTTATCCGGTTCAAACCTTCGTGATGGAACAAAACCCGATGACCATTCGTGACGGCATCGAACGCGAGATGGCTCGTGGCGGACAAGTCTTCTATTTATATAATCGTGTCGAAACGATTGAGAAGAAGGCGGACGAACTGAGAGCGCTCGTTCCAGGATGTCGTGTCGGTGTAATTCACGGTCAAATGAGTGAGACGACGCTAGAGAATATTCTCTACCAATTTATTGAGGGGGAATACGATGTGTTAGTGACGACCACGATTATCGAAACTGGGGTGGACATTCCAAACGTGAACACTCTCTTTATTGAAAATGCCGATTATATGGGGCTATCGCAGTTATATCAATTGCGTGGACGTGTTGGGCGTACAAACCGCATTGCCTATGCGTACCTCATGTATCAACCCGATAAAGTATTAACCGAAGTCAGCGAGAAGCGTCTGCAAGCGATGCGCGACTTTACAGAACTTGGCTCTGGATTCAAGATTGCCATGCGCGATTTATCGATTCGTGGGGCAGGGAATTTACTTGGGAAACAACAGCACGGATTTATCGATTCGGTCGGATTCGATTTATATTCTCAATTATTAAGTGAAGCCGTGTTGAAGAAACAAGGGAAAGAAGTGAAGTCGGAGGAAGAAACGGTTGAAATCGACTTACAGATTGATGCCTATATTCCAGCAAGCTATATTCAAGACGAACGTCAAAAAATCGAGATGTATAAACGCATTCGCTCGATTGATAGCGTGGAAGCTTATGAAGAATTGCTCGATGACTTTATCGACCGCTTCGG
>CAJZJY010000017.1 GCA_916050055.1 uncultured Streptococcus sp. | reverse complement strand
CTCCAATCACGCTAAAGGTGTCGGGATATTTGATGCCGTTTCGAAGCGCCCCGTATCCACCCATCGAAAGCCCGGCAATGCCTAAGTCTTCGCGCTTTCTAGAAATGGGAAACATTCGGCGTGAGATTTCTGGAAGCTCCACCCCGATGAATTCTCCATAGTTTGTATAGTTCCACGTTTGGTCTACGTAGAAATGATTTTCCCCAGAAGGCATGATGAGGGCAAGGTTCTTCTCTTTAGCGTATCGAAGAATGCGCGTTTGATTGACCCAATCCTGATCACTGCCCAATACTCCGTGCAGTAACACCAACGCTTTGTACGGGCCTTCCGAGAGATACCGATTATTGAAATCCACCGCATCGCTAGGCAAGTAGACTGACAGCGGGATGGTTCTCATTAGTGTTTTTGAAAAAAATGAAACATGTAAAAGTGCCATATAACGCCTCCGTTAAACGATTATTTTTTAATATATCGATTCACTAGCGTCACTAACCCAAAGACAAACGTGAATCTAACAAGGAATTTTTGCCACGACTCCCATTGCTCAAACCCTAAATGATTCATAATAACCCCAAAAGCGATGAAAGCCACTATCCAAATCAAAATGACAGCTCCTCCGCGATTCATCTTCTTGAGCTGTTCTGGATTATCCCGATTCACCCAAGTATAAAAGGCAATACCAGCAACTATCGCATTCACAATAAACAGCGCGATATCTTGACGAAATAGTAGCTGATAGATGGCATTCACGCCACTGATGAACCCAAATACTATAGTACCAATTTCTCTAACTTTTTGACTCATTTCCAACAACCCCTCTCCCTGAAAACGGATCCTGAACTCATCTATATTATACTGCTCCCCCAGCGTTTTTACTATACTCGCTCGCAAAAAAGAACCCAGCATTCCTGCTAGGTTCCACTCCTTCGACCTCTATAGCCGAATATTCTATTTTATTCTTCTACTCCTAGTAATAGGTTTACTAGGATGTCCACTGTCACATTACCGAAGTAACGGCGGATGTCGATGGCTTCGAAGGCTTTTGTTAAGTCTTCGCGGTTGTATCCCACGCCCACAAGCGCTTTTTCTACATCGCTGATTTCACCAAGACCGAAGAAGTCCCCGTTAATCTTAATGTCTTTGATGGCATTTTTTTCAACGTTCAAGCTGAACTCGATTTGTCCGGCTGGTGTACGTTTTGATTGTTTGAATTTGAATTTTGGATTCTTTCCGTAGTTCCAATCTGGGTTGTTGAAGTACTTGCTTCGTAATTCTTCTACACGCACCCAGTCTTCATCTGTTAGAACATACTCTGTAATCGTAGATGTATCTTCCACATTGAAGATGTTTTTCAAGAGCACTTCGCGGAATTGTAAGATGTCTAAGTCTTGGTATTCAGGCGCTAAGTACGGTTTGATATTTGTCACGCGTGAACGAACGGACTTGATTCCTTTTGACGCGATTTTCTCTTGTTTTGGACGTAAAATTTGTGGCAAAATGCTCACATCTAGATCGAGCATTAATGTTCCGTGCGCTGTTAAACGGCCATTATTTGAGTACATCGCATTTCCAGAGAATTTCTTACCGTCGATGAGAAGGTCGTTACGGCCTTGTAACTCTGCCCCTGTTGCTCCCATTTTATGGAGTGCTTCAATCACGGGTTCTGTGAATTTCCCGAAATCACGGAAGCTATCGCCATCATCTTCTGTAATGAAGCAGAAGCAGATATTTCCCATATCGTGATACACGGCTCCACCGCCTGAGAAACGACGAACCACTTGTACGCCAAGTTTATCTACACCATCTTGATTGATTTCTTCGATGGTATTTTGGTTTTTCCCGATGATAATCGCATTTTCGTTAACATAAAATAACAAAATTGGTTCATCGAGTTTCTTTTCGTTTAATAAGAAATATTCGATGGCTAAGTTTGTTGTTGCATCGTAGATTTCTTGTCCATTACGTTGATTTTTTACATAATACATCTGAAAGTCTCCTCGCTTTTACTGATATCACTAGCGCTATCATACCATAACCGTCCCTCTCACACATAAGAAAGAAGCTTGATTTTACACTGTTTTTACTCCTCTCCAACACGCAATTACCATATATGGTAATTGCAGCTTTTCAACAACAAAAAACGCACCCTGTCCAGGTGCGCTTTGTATAATGTTAGTATGCCCACGCGATGAGTAAATAGATGAAGGTTGAACCAAACATATCTGCCAATGCGTGCATAAGAAAGAATGGTAATAGGTTTTTGACCACTTTCTTGTACATGAAGTAGTAAAACAATCCATATACCACACCGATAATGAGTGCCCAAAGCATGCCTTGGTAAGTGTGGAATGAGAAACGAACCAGTGTTGAGAATGCTAAAGCCTTCCACTGATGTTCTTCCTTCACTGATGTCATTAATCCAAGGAAGAAGAACTCTTCGTAGAATCCATTTAACAGACCATAAGCGATGGCCATTGGAGATAATGCTAAGAACTTATTGATGATTTCCTGTGGGTTCATGAACGGAACGAGCGCTGGGTCGAAGTAGTTGTATTCGCCGCTCAGCGTTGTTACAACGTCGCCAAAGAGTCCGACCATCGTGAATAATAACGGTACCCAGATGAGTACGGACCAGTGAAAACGAATCTTCAACTGCTTGAAGTCGTAATGACGGATGACTAAGTACAAGAGTGCAATCGCTAGTAAAATCACCTGTAAGGTAAAGTTACTTGAATACGCTGCCCCGTCGCTATAGGACGTTGTCGTCTCCGTATACGGTTGGACCACTTCTGTTACTGGTTGTAAACTCTGTAGAAATTGTTGTGTGGATCGGATGATAAACTCCCCGAACATGATAATCGTCACGATGAGGATGTCAACCCACTTTAAAGTTTTTAATGGTTCTTTTGGTCTGATTTTTGTTAAAACAGTCATGATTGGTTCCCTCTTTCCCTTATTGTATCAAAACACTGTTCTATTGAAAGAAAATCGCTTCTTTCTTTTGGCGTCTTCCTTAATAAGAGAATACTCCTTAAAACTAAAATGAACCTAAAATAAAAAAATTCTACAAAAAAAGTGACTCCCTTACAGAAGTCACTGACTAATTTTCTAAAAGAAGCGTTTCGGTATTTCGATGAACAAGATTACAAGAAGTCCATTATAAAGGCTGTGTAATAAAATTGCGTCAAACAAACTTCTTCTTCGTTCATACACAAGAAAAAGAACAATAGAACCAATAAGATAAGCTAAAAACTGTATCCAATTATGGATATAAGTCGGAAAATGAACAGCTGTAAATAGAATTGATACGATGGACATTCTAACAAAAGTATTCACTTTTCCTCGAAGTAAATTATTCAGAAATCCTCTATAAAAAAATTCTTCAATCAAAGGTGCAAAACAAACGATTCTTAGTGCCTCTATAGCAAAAATATATTTATCTGTTGTAAGTGGTAGACCTGCCTTAAAGAAAAAATCAACTAGTTTTGATCGACCTGTCCCATAAGCCATTGAACTCCACAAATTATGAATCAAATAGCTTGAAAATGTGAGAGCAATATACGTTACAAAAACAAAAATTAAATCCATCAGTTGAAACTTTCTTTTTACTGTTGGCTTAAATAATTTTGTGTGTACTTTGTACATACAAAATACCAAAATGCCACCGCAAATAATCGTAACAATTAACTCCCACATAGCCGCTTGACGACCTAGATTCCACAAATTCATTTTGAACACAAATTCAATTCCTTCATTTATGGCAATCTTCATTACAAAAAAGAATAGAACCCAAAGCGGTTTTTTTATTCGAGCAGCCATTTACTTCTACCTCACATGTTTTTTCCTTATATTACCGTTTTATAGCGGATACTGTCAATATGAGATTCTAAAAAAAGCAGACTAGCGTTTTACTAGTCTGCTCTCAGTCATTATTTCTGACGGATAGTAAATCCTTTGTCAGATTTCTTTTTGTTGTTACGGCGGCGAGAATCTTTCCCTTTATATCCGCGTGTATATTCGTCTTCTAAGCCACGGCCACGACGGTCTTCTTTGCGCTTGAAGCTTCCTTTTCCGTTACGTCCGCGATTGTCTTTACGGTCGCTACGATTGTAATTTCCACGGCTGTTGCCACGTTTGCGGCTTGGCAATGGACGTTCTGGCGTGATTTTAACTGGAATTTCAGTTGGGTCTTTAATCATGCTCTTAAGTAATAGAGCTGCCAATTCTTCTGGTTCGTACTCGTCTAATAAGTATGATACCGCTTCTTTGAAACGTCTTGGTTCCACAGTTTTCATCATTTCGTCGATAGACTCGATGGCTGTTTTTGTTTGTCCTTCCAAGGCTTCTGTTTGCGTTGGTGGACGAAGGCTTGTCATACGTTTACGCGTTAATTCTTCAATCACACGTAAGTAATCCATTTCGTTTGGTGTCACGAATGTAACTGACATCCCTTCTTGACCAGCACGGCCTGTACGTCCGATACGGTGTACATAGCTTTCTGGGTCTTGTGGGATATCGTAGTTATATACGTGCGTTACGCCTGAGATATCTAGTCCACGTGCTGCCACGTCTGTAGCAACTAAGATGTCTAAATGGTTGTTCTTGAAGTCACGAAGAACGCTCATACGTTTTTGTTGGCTTAAGTCCCCGTGGATTCCTTCTGCACGGTAGCCACGCATTTCAAGTCCGCGTGCTAATTCATCTACACGACGTTTTGTACGTCCGAATACGATGGTTAATTCAGGCGTTTGAACGTCTAATAAACGTGTCATAATGTCGAATTTCTCGTAGTCTTTACATTTTACGAAATATTGATCGATTAATGTCGCCGTCATCTCATTTGATTTGATACGAACATGTTCTGGATCTTTCATAAATTGAACACCGATACGTTTAATATCATCTGGCATTGTCGCAGAGAATAAAAGCGTTTGGCGGTTTTCTGGAACTTGTTTGATAATCGATTCGATATCTTCCAAGAATCCCATGTTTAACATTTCATCCGCTTCGTCTAAGACAAGTGTTTCCACTGTCGCAAGTTTCAATGTACGGCGTGAAATGTGGTCTAATAAACGACCTGGAGTTCCCACAACGATTTGTGGATTTTCTTTTAATTGGCGAATTTGACGGTTAATGTCCGCTCCACCGTAAACAGCTTGTACACGAATTTTTTTGTCGCGTCCGAGACGGAACAATTCTTCTTGTGTTTGAATCGCAAGTTCACGAGTTGGTGCGATGACAAGTCCTTGTACGCCTTTTTTACTTGGGTCGATTTTTTGAAGCATTGGCAAACCAAATGCGGCTGTTTTACCAGTCCCTGTTTGCGCTTGTCCAATTACATCTAAGCCTGCTAGCGCTTTTGGAATGGTTTGTGCTTGAATGGGAGTTGCTTCCTCAAACCCCATTTTTTCGATAGATTCTAATAAGGCAGAATCCAATCCTAATTCATTAAATTTCATATTTTCCTCCTTGGATACTTCGGTGAGAAGCACACGAGGGATTTCCCTTCATAACAAAAGTCTGGAGCTTTTCGTAAGAGCACCAGACTTCTACAATCGTTTAAATTTCAAACTATCTATTATAAATGTGTGTACATTTCTCAACTCAGCGAATAGTATAGCACGCATCCAGCGAGAATGCAAAGAATACAGACCGCCGACTCCTGCTTTTTATTCTTTGGAAATGCTTTTATGATAAGACTTTACGGGCCTCAAATCCTTGCGGATTTATCAATAATAGCTGTAATGGGGCAACGGTTCGAGCCTATCGTCTCTCACCTTTAAAGCCTCAAAGCTGGAGGTTGAAATAAATTTCAAACTCCAGCTAATTCGCATTTAATGCTATCCCCCATTACTGCTACTATTGAATCCGCTAGATTTTCCGCCCGTAGTCACAGCGCATTCCAAAGTAAAAATGCGGGAGGAGGCGGGTGGGTTTGCTTCTCGTGGTGCGGTTGAGAAATGGGGACACTTTATAATGGGTAGTTCTCCATGAGAGCACAAAAAAGCGAGGGACGTTGGTGCGTCTCTCGCTTTCCTTTATATTTGTTATTCTGCTTTTAGGGCATCGACAACTGCTAGTAAACCTGTGCCGTTGCTTGATTTGATAAGGACTTGGTCGCCTTCTTTGAGTTCAGCCTTCAAGTCAGCAATCAGCGCTTCTTTGTCCATGTAATGGTGAAGGGCTGCTGAATCGAACTGGCCTTTCAACGCATCATAGAGTGCTTCCATTTCTTCGCCGTACAAGTACACAAGTGCGACTTCGCTTGGAGAAATGACTTCAGAGATGCTGGCGTGCAATTCTTTCGAATGTTCACCGAGCTCGCGGATGTCCCCAAGAACGAGGACGCGACGGCCTGCTGCTTCGACTGAAACAAATGATTTAATGACCGATTTCATCGCGATTGGGCTGGCGTTATAAGCATCATTCAAGATGGCTACTCCGTTTTGCCCTTTCACCCATTGCGTACGGTTCTTCGTCAATTCGAAGTTCGATAAGGCTGACACGATATCTGAAAGTGGAACATCCAATGTGCGTGCAATTTCAATCGCAAGTAGTGCATTTGAAACATTATACGCGCCAAGGACTGGTAAAGTGACCGCTACTGTTTCAGTTGGTGTCACTAATTCAAACGCTGTGTGGTCTGAATACAGTTCGATGTTTTTGGCTGAGATTTCCTTACTTCCTTCACCGACTGTAATGATTTTGAAGTTTGCAGGTTTTTCAGCTTGTGCAATCCCTGCTGTAATTAACTCTTCATGCGCTGGATAAATAAAGGTTCCATTTTCTTGTAGTCCAGAAAGGATTTCCAGTTTGGCTTTTGCAATGCCTTCCTTGCTTCCCAGTTGTTCCATATGCGATTCACCGATGAGCGTAATCGCAACAACTTCTGGGCGTGCTAATTTTGATAAGAATTCGATTTCGTGGAATTCGCTCATTCCCATCTCTAAGACAAGCGCTTCAGTAGATTCGGGCATATCTAAAATCGTTTGTGGTAAGCCGATATCGTTATTGAAGTTTCCTTGTGTTTTATAGACACGGTAGCGTGCGCCAAGAGCAGCTGCTGTCATATCTTTTGTCGTTGTTTTTCCAGAACTACCTGTGATTCCAACGATGCGTGGTGATACTTTTTCTAAATACCATTTCGCTAATTTTTGAAAAGCTTGAAGTGGGTCATCCACCCAAATGGCACAGATTCCATCTGGTGGCGTTACATCTTGTTTGCTCCATAACACAGCTGTTGCGCCTGCTTGAATCGCTTGTTCAATATAATCATGACCGTCTGTTTGCCCTTGAAGTGGCACGAAAAGGCTGTTTGGACCTAATTTTCGTGTATCGAAAGCTACAGATTCGATAACTTCAAATCGATGTGCTGATTGATAATCAATCGCTTCGACGGCTTTTGTAATTTCAGCAACTGTTCCAATACTCATCTTTCTACCCCTTATCTCGCGTGACGATCGTTATAGCGTTTCAACGCTAATTGAATGAGTTCTTCGACTAAATCTTTATAGGAAATGCCCATTGCTTCCCATAGTTTTGGATACATACTAAATTGTGTGAACCCTGGCATTGTATTCACTTCGTTGATAAACACTTCGTTTGTTTCTGTTAAGAAGAAATCACAACGTGTTAAGCCACTACCGTCAATGGCACGGAATGCCGTTACAGCATACTCACGAATTTTAGCAGAGACTTCTTCTGGAATCGCTGCTGGAATTTGAAGTGTTGTTGTGTTGTTAATGTATTTCTCGTTGTAATCGTAGAAGCCTGCTTGTTTCACGACTTCCCCAACCACAGATGTGTTCACTTCGTCGTTTCCAAGAACCGCTACTTCGACTTCGCGTGCGTCGATTCCTTGTTCTACGACGATACGACGGTCATATTTCAACGCTTCTTCGATGGCTGCTGTTAATTCTTCACGGTTTGTCGCTTTAGAAATCCCAACACTAGAACCCATATTCGCTGGTTTCACGAATACTGGATAGCGTAATGTTCCTTCCACACGTGTGAAGATGGCTTCTGGTGATTTTTCGAAATCAGCTTTCACAAAAGGTACGAATGGCACTTGTGGAATACCTGCTTGCTGGAATAAATGCTTGCTGGCAATTTTGTCCATTCCATTTGCGCTGGCTAATACGCCACACCCAACATATGGTAAGTCTAAGATTTCGAACAATCCTTGAATCGTTCCATCTTCTCCGTTTGGTCCGTGTAAGATTGGGAAAACCACAGTATCTGGTCCTGCGATATCGCATGGCTGGATGCGAACGCCTGTTGATGTTTCGCCTTCAGTTGTCGCAAAATGCGCTACAGAGCCTTCTGTTAAACGAAGTGCTTGGTCAAAAGCTACAGGTGCTTTTAATGCTTCTCCTTTTAACCATGTTCCTTCTTTTGTAATGTACACTGGTTGCACATCGTAATACTCGAAATAAATTTCTTTAATAATTGAACCGGCTGTTAAAATTGAAATATCGTGTTCTGCACTCTTTCCGCCGTAAATTACTACAATTTTCATATGAATCCTCCAAACTATTCGCGTGCTGCGAACCGCCTCTTTTAGGCTCTTCGAACGTTATTTTGAAAATAACCTTGCACTTTTCAGTATAACAAAACGGCCCAATGGTTACAAGTTACGGCCAAGCGATTAAAAAAGCACCTTTCACAACCGCTGTGAAAAGTGCTTTAGATGGCGTCATTTGTTGGAAGTTTCGCTGAAACCTTCCAGTTTTGATACGTTTCGCTATACGCGAGTTGTCCGATGCGGACGTTTTGTGTCACTTCTTTATCGGAATAATGATAACGGTCTTCCGTTAAGAAGATTGGTACTTCGTAGCTGTCTTCTTTCTTTGTGACTTTATCAAAAGCCAAGCTGATTCCTTCACGATACAATGGCATCATTTCTTTGAGCGCTTCGATAGAAATCGCTGAAGCCACTTTATCCGCTCCAAAGAATAAGAACTTCGGTGTCTCGTTCAAGATATCTGTCATCTCGATTTGGACTTGCGCCGATAAGATTGGCAAGAATTGCTCAATTTTACGGTAGTACACTTTCGAGTAGCCATTTTCAAGTGACAAGTAAATAAAGTTATTTTGTAATTTATAGAAGAACGGCGAATGCAAGTGCGTCTTCGCGTGCGAAATATACAGTAAGTCTGCAATTTCTTGCGGCGTTAATTGATGAACGAAATCAATCGAATCAAAGTCCACCCAGTTCGATGGCGCCTCTTTGCCTTCTTCCACCCCTTGGAGATACGCTAACACATTTTTTCGCCCCTTCACCCACATGAAGCCCGTATATGGATCGTGTGTGGCAAGGCTGGACTTCCCGTTTAAGAGAAGAAGGTTTTGCGGAATCTCAGACTGTGGTAAGGCAGACAAACGAAACGCAATCGACTTTGTTAATACATGGTTCGATACGCTATCGTAATGGATATACAATTGTTTAGCCACAGTCTCACCTCCATAGAGTTTATCATGTTCCATTATATAGGATTTCTTTCTACTAAAACATATATATTAGATTACATTTTTACGTGTGAACCGTTTTCTTTTGTAACAATTTAGCAACATTCTAATCTAGTTCTCAGAAAACAAAAAAGACTGAGGAAAGCCTCAGTCTTCAGGTTACATTTTTTCTAATCGTTTAATACGATTGGCCGTCGATGGGTGTGTTGAGAAGAGCGAATCTCCTTCTTCCCCAAACGGATTTGAGATATATAACGCCGCACTCTTCTTGTCGGCTTCCGTCATTGGCGGAGCTTCTGAAATCTTTTGAAGCGCAGAGATAAGTCCGTATGGATTTCGTGTGAATTCCACCGCTGACGCATCTGCTAAGTACTCACGATTTCGTGACAAGGCCAACTGCAGGATGGTCGACATAAATGGTCCAAGAATCATCGCGATTAAACCGATGACCATGAAGATGGCATTTGCGCCACCACCGTTGTCATCATCATCTCGGTCTCTACTACCGCCACCCCAGAACATCATGCGACTTCCGAATTGGACGAGCATGGCAATCACGGCACCAAGCGCAATCGCAATTGTTTGAAGGCGAACGTCATAGTTACGGATGTGTCCAAACTCGTGGGCAATTACCCCTTCAAGTTCTTCACGATTCAACCGTTCTAACAATCCTGTTGTGACCGCCACGGCTGCATTTTCTGGAGAACTTCCTGTCGCAAACGCGTTTGGAGATTCGTCCTCGATAATGAAGATACGCGGCATTGGTACTTTTGCGATCATCGCCATATCAGTGACGATGTTCCAAATCATCGGTGCTTGATTTTTATCTGTAATTTCTTTGGCATGGTTTAATTGCATCACTACATTAGTCGCATTTGCAATCATCATCATTGAATACAACCCGCCGGCAACAAGGGCGATAATGACCCCAGCGGCCGCATTTCCTATGGCATAATATCCAATTCCGATACCCACTGCAACGAAGAGCGCCATGTACAACGCAATCACGACCAGCGTTTTGCGTTTGTTGGAAGCAATTTGTTGGTATAACATCCTAGCACTCCCTCCCTACTAATGAACTGTCAATTAGAATTTCACTTCAGGAACTTTACGAGCTTCAACTGGAGTTTCTAACATTTCTTCTTTAGTGAATCCACCAAAACCAGCAATAATATTTGTTGGAATTGATTGAATAGAGATGTTATATCTCGCAACACTTGAATTGTATAATTGACGAGCGTAAGAGATTTTGTTCTCTGTGTTTGTCAATTCTTCTTGTAAGTTTAAGAAGCTGTCATTCGCTTTTAAATCAGGATAGCTTTCAGCTAAAGCGAAAACAGTTTTTAAAGCACCTGATAATTGGTTAGATGCTTCCATTTTTTCTTGAGGTGAAACATCGCTACCCATGTTTGCGATTTGGTTTCTCATCGCAATAACTTGAGATAATGTTTCTTGTTCGTGTTTTGCGTAACCTTTTACTGTTTCGACAAGGTTTGGAACTAAGTCGTTACGACGTTGTAATTGAACATCGATTTGTGCCCAAGCTTCTTGAACCCAGTTTTTTTGTTGTACAAGTCCGTTGTAAGCAAACATTGCCCATAAGACAATTACTGCTAAGACTCCTAATACAATCCATACTACTGTCATTTTTTGACACTCTCCTTTAGATTTAATACCCTCATTGTACCATATTTTCCTATTTGTGTGTAAAATAGTAGGTAAAGATAGAGTAGCAAAACGTAAAATTTTCTGCATCCATCCTAAGACGGATTTTGCAGTAGAAAGGAGCCCCATGATTCAGCATCAGTTATTCTCACCCATTCCACAGACGAAGGAGAATTTCTCTCGTTTCCCACTACCACAGAGTTACATGGATTTTCTTTTGGAAAATGGCGCCGGATTCTTCACGAACACTAAGATAACAACGGTGGAACCAACGCGCTTTGGCCTCGACTACGCCCTCTGTAATGGACTGAGCGGATACTCAGAAGGCCCGTATTTTCCAAGTATTCTGGATGCTTCATGGTCTCCAGAAGTGACAGGATTGCCTGAGTATTTCGTAGTCTTTTTCCAAGACGGACCTGTTTACTACGCCTTCGATTATCAAAACGGCGCTGACCAGGAACCAAGCATCCGTCTGATTGATGTTGAAATGGATCAATGGCTCGAAGTGGCAAACTCCTTTGACGATTTCCTCTCTCAGCTGGAAGTAACAACCGAAGACATAACGTATGATATGAAAGACTGGATTTCCATCCATACCTTACTGCAACAAATCGGACAGGAAAACCCTGATACACTTGAGGGCCTCCTTGAAATCTTGCAAGACACGCACCCACAACTGCTCTTGCAGGTAATGGCCTATACCCTAGAACATACAGAGTCCGAAGTCATTCGTTCAATTTATACAGAACGCTTCGCCTTTATCGAGGACTTCCTCACGACAGAATTCTCTTCCTATCCAGAGTACGAGCACTGCCGCACTTTATTATCCTAACCACAACAATAAGACCAGCATTTCTGTTGGTCTTATTTTCTTTCTCTATTCCACTCTTTTTTTTATAAGTATCTCAAAAAAAAGAGTTCAAAACGGAGAACCCCGAGGAGTAGCACTTTCTCCTACTATCTCTATTCCATCCTCTTTTTTATAAGTATCACCAAAAAATTGTTCAAAACGAAGAACCCCGAGGATTCCATAGTATTAGCAATGAGACTTAGCATTCAAAGTG
>CAJZJY010000016.1 GCA_916050055.1 uncultured Streptococcus sp. | reverse complement strand
CACTTCCAATCTTTAAATTTTCTCTCACCGATATTATAACTCAAAAGTTATCAATTTTAAATACTTTTAAGTTATTATGCTTTAAAAATAAAAAAATCATTATAATGTATACATTATAATGATTACTTAAAAAGACCGAGCGGCTGCTCGGTCTTTACTAGTGACATTCAGTTTGGACACCATCAATCATGTCTTGGATGGTGCGTTTGTTATAGAAATTAATTTGTTGTTGGATTTGTTCTTCTTGTAATTTGCCCATAACGCTTCCCATTCGGGTGCTCACAAGGCAGGTTGGGTCGGCAGCTTCTTTGAAGGCTTTTTCCAAGCGTTCATCCTCAGATACTAATAAGAAGATTTCTCCGAGTTTCACCTTTTTTGGATTGCCTTGCCATTGGTAGCCACCTTGTTTTCCCGCAGTGGTTGACACCCAGCCTTTCTTCACCGCTTGGCTCATCAATTTTCGAACAATTGCCGGGTTGCTACAAGCGTTAAACGCGAGGTCTTTGCTTGAATAACGATTGTCGTGATGAATTGCCAGGTAAGTTAGGCAGTGAATCATTACGATAAAGTCATTTCCCATAATAATCCCTACTTAATTAAGCCGAATACGTCGTTTAAAGCTTCTGCCATTGTTGGGTGAGTATAGATTTGATCGCGAAGAACTGTGTACGGTAAGTTCGCGTTCATTGCAGTTGCGATAATGTTAATCACTTCATGTGCTTCTTCAGCGAATAATGTCGCACCAACGATTTGGTTTGTTGAAGCATCCACTAATACTTTGTAGAATCCTACTTGATTTCCTAAGATTTTAGCTTTTGGAATCGCCATCGCTGGAAGTTTCGCAACTTTAACTTCGATACCTGCTTCTTTGGCTTGTTTTTCATTTAAACCAACGCTTGCTAAAGGTGGGTTAATGAAGGTTGCTGTTGGGAATTTTGCACGTTGTTTAGTTGAATATGTTGTATCCCCTGCTAAGAAACGTTTCACGATACGGAAATCATCTAATGAAACGAATGTGAATTGTGGTCCGCCGTTTACATCACCCATTGCGAAAATATGAGGCACGTTTGTTTGTAAGAATTCATTGACTTTGATTGCGCCGCGTTCTGTTAATTCAACGCCAGCTTTGTCTAAATCTAGACCTTGTACGTTTGCACGACGACCTGTCGCAACTAAGACTGCATCTGTTGTAAATGCAACTGGTGCACCTTCTGCAGTCGTTGCTTCCACCACTGCTTTTCCGCCTTCTTGATGAACTGCTTTTAATTGAACACCTAAGTTGAAAGTAACCCCTAAAGCTTCTAATTGTTCTTTCACAGCTTGTGCTACATCTTCGTCTTCACGAGGAAGGAATGTATCGATCACATCAATGACTGTTACTTTTGTACCGAATTGTGCGTAAGTTGCAGCGAACTCTAATCCGATAAATCCACTACCGATAATAACAAGGCTTTCTGGATATTCTTCTAAGTTCATGATTGTTTCGCTTGTGTGAATCGCTCCACCAATTGTTAACCCTTCTACTGGTGGTACGAAAGGAGTTGCTCCAGTATTAATGAAAATACGATCTGCTTTGAAGAGTTTTTCTCCTTCTGCAGTATCTACAGCTACTGTATGGTCATCTACAAAACGTGCAGTTCCGTCGATAATTTGTGTTTTCTCAACAGAGTCTACTTTGTTGTAGTTTGCTGTGTTTAAAGCCGCAATCAATGCTTTCTTTTCTTGAACGCTCTTTGTATAGTAGCTGCTAGCGTCTTCGTTTGAATATTGTTTGCGAAGTGCTTTTGTCGCTAATTTTTTAGAAGGAATACAGCCGACATTAATACATGTTCCACCGTACATTTCTTTTGATTTTTCGATTAAAATCGTGTCTTCTCCAATACTTCCTAAGTATCCTGCTAATGTTTTTCCGGCTTTACCGAAACCAATAATGATATTTTTTACTGTTGTTGTCATAAAATCACCTTTCTAACTGTAATATTTTTAATTACACTTAGAGTATATCTCACGAATTCATAATCACAAAATTATCTGCTCACAAAAAAAGACACCTACATGACGTAGATGCCTTCCTCATAAATGTTTATAAAAAAGATTTTAATTGGGCCACTAATTGCTCTAATGCTTCTCCTTTTGGTTGATACTCCTCAGATGACATTTCTTCCCACGGAACCCACCAGACGGGTCCTCTTCCATTATGACCATAATCCTTCATATCTCCTGCTTTTCTTGGAAATAGATGCCAATGTACATGTGCATCACCATTACCTAGCAATTCGATATTCATTTTCTCAGCTTGAAACGCTTTTGCAACAGCTTCTTGAACAATGCTCATTTCTTCGAGAAATTTAAGTTTTTCTTATAGTTCCATTTGATGCAATTCCGTTACGTGTTTTTTTGCTAGGAACAAGGTGTACCCTTTAAAATATTGTCCATCCCCTATCACTACATAACCTGTTTCAAATTCTTTAACAAAATGTGGATTTCTTCCTTGTTTTATTAATTCAATCCGATCACAAATCAGACACATTTACTTACCCCCTATAGCTTTCTCAGCTCTTTTTATACTGTCTGGAGTAAATTCCCGTTTTTCAAAAATAAATGAATTGATTTCGGTAGTCCCCGTCATGTAGCCTTCATTATCCACATCCTTAATAGTGATAGTGATATGAAGTCCTTTTGGCCTAGTTTCAACAGATACCGTTTTTAGCAACGTTTTCCTTTTCCCTTGATATACATAATCTAAATAGAACGGAGAAACGCTTCTTTCTGATTTAGAAATATCTACAGCTCCTTTTGTTTTAGAATTAGCTGCTAGATTTTTTAAATACACCCGGTCCTCTGGAGAGTTAATATCGTTCTCAGAATACTCACCAATAATCAATTCTTCAATATTCTGATTTGATTGATTAATGATTTCATAAGAAAACAAAGCATCATCATTATATTTTGGACGAGTAAAACTAAACACAATCCATAATAGACCGAATAATACAAGGCCTACCGCAAATTGTAAAATCAATTTTAATAGTTTTTTTGAACCAAATGTTTTCATTTCACACCTCGATTAAAAGAGTGTCGGTTGGAGCATTGCTGGTAATATTGATGGCTTATCAATTTACACATACTATCAAACTTTTATTCTTACTCATGGGATATTGGTTTATAAAACGAGCGGTTATCTAAACCAAATACACGCTCTGAGAATGCGCCTGGTTCTGTCTTATCGAGTGCATTCGACATCATAGTAATCGTCGCATCTAACAAGTCGATATGGTGTAATACTTCTGCTTCTAATAATTGCGGACGTACTGGTGACCCGTATTCGAGTTTGCCGTGGTGAGCTAAAACGAGATGTTTTAATAAAAGCACATCTTCTTGATTTTCATCGATATCGAGTTCTTCACAGGCTTTTGTAATCTCTTCGTCCATAATCACGATATGACCGAGTAAGTTCCCTTTTAATGTGTATTCTGTGCCGATTGCGCCCGTTAATTCCATCGTTTTACCAATATCATGTAAAATCACACCAGAATATAATAATGAACGGTTGATTTGGGTGTATTGTGTTGCGATGGCTTTAGCAAGGCGTAACATCGATACTGTGTGGAAACTTAGCCCACCTACAAACGCATGGTGGTGACGTTTCGCTGCAGGAAATTCGAAGAAGTCTTCTTGGTATTTTTTCAAGATATTATGCACGATACGACGCAAATACGGATTTGTAATATCGAACATGATTTGGTTCACTTCTTCTTCCATTTCTTCCTTCGTCATTGGAGCATGTTCTACGAAATGGCTCGCAGATGTTGGCTCCCCTTTTGAAGCATCGGTAAGTCGAAGGCTGACAATTTTTACTTGTGGCGAATTATTGTACATTTCGCGTTTTCCGTTCACAACTACCACTTTTCCTGGTACGTATTTTGCAATATCATCTGACGTGGCAGACCAATATTTTCCGTCCATTTGTCCAGATTGATCTTGGAACGTGAAGGCGATAAACGGATTGCCATTTTTTGCCATGCGCACATCTGCAGATTTAATCAATAGGCAGATTTCGAAACTCTCGTCCACATTGTATTCATATAATTTTTTTGTCATGATTTACCTTCTTTCTCTTTCCCCTAACTTCAGTACATTCTCTTTAGGTAACTGAAGCGGAACTTCCGTTGTAAAGTAAAAAACTTGTGTTACGCGTGATAGCTCTTCCATTAATTCTAACATAATCGATAGGCGTTCTCTATCAAAATTGACGAACCCATCATCGATTAACACCGGAATTTTCATCTTCTTCGCTAATTGGAAAATAAAGGCAAAACGAATCGCCACATACAGTTGGTCTAAGGCTCCTTTTGAAAGATAGAAAGCTTCCATCCACTGACCGTTTGCCTGCTGCACCTTTGCTTGCGTATCCGTTAAGAGAATCTTCGTATATTGTCCTATTGTAAGTCGATTAAAAATACGACTCGCCTCATCTAAAATCAATGGCACTCTTGTGGGGACTTTTTCTTCCAGTTGCTTCAAGATCCATTTGGCAGCATACACTTGCGTTGCCCAATCTTTAATAGACTCTTGCACTTCGAATCGCTCAAAGTCTGCTTCCAGTTGAAGGGCTTCTGCATTGTCATCTTCTTCGAGCAGTTCTGCCTTTGTTTTCGTACTTGCCAATTGGTCACGTACTTCTTTCCGTTTACTTTCCAACTGCGCCTTCGTGAAGGACTCGTCTTGAATTTCCTCTTCAAGCATTTGTCGTTCTAAGCTTTCTTTTTCTTCATTCGTAAAAAGTGCGACTTGCTTTTCAATATACGCTCTCTTTTGAACTAAGGCTACACGATTGTCTAGTGTAGGCAACTGGGTTCTAAATTCTTCTACCGAAGTGATTCCTAGAGATGAAATCGCCGATTGTAATTCTTCACGCACTTCTGTTGTATCTTGTTCCAATTGCGCTAAATGGCGTTCTTTCTTGAAGATACTCTCTTGAAGTTGTTCTAATTTTGCCACTCGTTTTTGTGAAGCCATCCATGTCTCGCGGATAATGCGTAGCTGTTGCTCCACGGTAGCTGTAGGAGTGATTTGTTCTTTGTCCCAGAAGTCTTTGCTTTCTTCTTTAAAGGCATCTAGTCTTTGTTCTAATTGAACGAACTGCGCCTTCTTTTGTAAGAAATCATTGACGCTACGTCCTTCATTTCTTCGAATAAATCGTCTTGCTTCGTCTAGAGTTACTTCAATTCCTTTCCCTGAAAGGAGTTGTTGAACACGTTCGGCTACTGTACTATTTTTTGGAGATTGTAACTTCCCTGTTTTTTGTAAGAAGACTCCTCCACCAATTCCTAGAGCTGAAGCAATCCCAACACCTAGCACTACTTGGTTCGTTAAAAATCCAACCACGATAATGGCAATGATTCCAACTAGCCCAATAAGCACTCCAGTTTGAAATTGACCTACATGTTCTTTTTCACCTTGAAGAGTATCTAATTCTGCTAATTCAGCCTCTGTAAATGGTTTGGTTTCTTCACTTTGAACACCAATATTCCCCGGATGCGTCTTCAACTCACGTTCTAATTCAAAGGCACGCTCTTCTACCGCTGCAGCACCTTGAGCCTTCGCGTACAGTGCTTCAAGAGTCGTATCCTCCGTTGCTTGTCCAAGTGCTTCTGCTTCCGCTTTTGCCTGCTCTAACTCGATTTTTGTTCGTTCGAGTTCTTTTTCAAAGGCACGTAAAGTATTACTCGCTTCCACGGCCTTACTATGTTCATAGTCTTTTGGAAACTCTTGTAGTCCTTCCATTGCACGGAATTCTTCTAAGGCGTCAAAATGCGCGAGCTTATTCTCTAAGACATCGAGTCTAGATTCTGTGTCTTCTATTTTTTCAGATAATTCCGCTTCTTCTTTTTGAAGCTCTCGAATAGTACTTACATAGCCTTCATAAAGAGCATTTTCGCCTTTAGTTTGCGCCAATAGATTCGTTAAGCCTTCGAGTCGGTCCATTCGCTCGTTGAGTTCCAATTTTTTTGCTTGCGGACGAAACAACTTATTCGCCTCGGCAAGTAGCTTTTGACTCTCCTCATAGGCACCCTTATGCCCCATAACGCTCAAGCTATACAAGAAGCGATGGATTTCTTCTTCACTTTCGAACGCATTATTTTGCAATTCCTCTTCATTGAATCCAAAGAGTGAATGATACTCATTCATCGTCAACTCATGAAGAACACGTTCCAACATCGTTTCTGGCAACTCTTGACCAGTTTCCGCACTCCTTAGAACAAGTTTTCTCTGCGACTCCACAGCACTCCGCTCAATAATGAGAGCACCCAGTCCTTCATCTTCAATCCACATTCGTCCGCCACGCGTATTCGTATGGAGCGGTTGATAAGGATACACGCCATTCTTCTTTTGTTTAAAATCAAAAAGCATCTGCTCGATAAAGCGTCGAAGGGTCGTCTTTCCAGATTCGTTTAGGCCTTGCACGACTTGCAAGTTCGGATGGAAAATAAAGGTCTCATGCTCCCATTTCCCAAAATGATCGATTTCGATTTTTGAAATGTACATTACCCTTCCTCCCTTCCCGAAAAGCGAGCTTCTAATAAGCGAAGTGCACGTTCGTGAATCTCTTCTTGGACATCTTCCTTTTGAAGGAATTCGCTCATTAACTGATTCGAAAACCCACTCTTGGCAATTTCCATTTCAGAAAAGAGGGGCGTATCCACCTCTCCCATAAGAGAAATTCCAGAAGCTCCTCGAAGCGGTTTTGTAACTTGTTCTCGAATACTCATCACGGTTACAAGGCTTCGTTTTTCTTTCAATACCCCATTCACAACTTCTGTCAGTTGTTTTAAATCTTCTCTTGAATAGATTGATTCTTGCGTTTGTAAATGTAGCGTCACAAGACTACGTTTCGATGGATTTGGCAACGCCTCTACGATGAGATACAGTAAGGTTTCTAAACGATCGGTCTCGCTGATAGCAAGCTCTACTTCCGTCCAATCCATCGTACTTGTTTCAATAAAGTGAACTTCTGGAGCATTCCCTGGCAAAATCTCTACCAACAAAGCTCCCTTTGGACCACTCTCTTTACGGTCCGCTCCTTGAGTCGTACCGCTATACCACGCACATGGCTGGCTAGACACTTCTTGGCACGTATGAATATGTCCAAGCGCCCAGTAGTCATAGCCTTTTTCTCTCAGTTCCGGAATGGAAAATGGTGCATAACGACCTTGTGCAGTCGTCAGTTCTCCATGTAAGACCCCAATATGAACATCGCAGTTAGCACTCTTTACCGGATACTCTTGAACTTTCCTAGCGGCTACAACAGGAACCTCATAACTAAATCCACTAAAGACCATACGTTCCCCATTTCTCGTTTCCACTTCGATTGTTTCGACAGCACTCCCAAAAGTATAAATATGCTCCCCAGAAACGTATGAATTACCCGCATCATGATTCCCAAGCGCTACGACGACAGGAATTCCAAAGGGTGCTAAACGATTCAACTGGCTTTGCAAGAAACATTTTTCTTTGACGAAGGTGCGTGAACTATCCAGCAAATCCCCCGCCAAAACAAGCGCATCGACTTCTTCTTCAATCGCTGTATCGATAACTCTTTCAAAGGCATCAAACGCCGCTTGCTTTAACTCTCTAGCGATTTCCTTTTGGCTCTTTCCGACACCGGCGTACGTAATTCCTAGATGGGCATCGGCAGCGTGGATGAATTTCACCATACGTTGCTCCTTTCTTTTCTTCAAAAAAAGCATATTTTCCTGAACCGTCTGTTGTGCGTTCAAAGAAAATATGCTTTGGATCGATTCTTAATAAAACCGTTTAAAATTGATTATTTTGCGCTATAAAGCTCTTGTAATGGATTTGTGATGATACGGTTGATATCTTGCATAATTGTATTCAAACGTTGCTCAGCTTCCATTAACGCTTTAATATGCTCATTTTCAGACACTTTTTGTCCTAATTCTTGTGCTTTTTGAATATCTTCTTCAGTGATCTCTTGTCCTGAGAATTGTTTTTGTTGTAACTCGATATTCACTGTACGGAATTCATCGAATAACGCTTTCGCTGTTTCATCCGCATAAATTGCTTCGAAGCTTTCCTTTACTGTTTTGAATTCTTGTAATTCGCGTAAGTCGCGTTCTAATTGATTGGCTGTATCATAAATATTACTCATGTTTCTTCCTCCTTAAAATACTCTTTTATTATACCATATTTTACATGTCTAAACTATTAATACGTACGTACGTTCGCATTATCGATTTCTGAATTTATCCCAGAGGTTTTTACCCCATTCTTGGATTTGATTCCAAACTTGTTCGCCCGCTTTTTGAGCGTCTTTGATAAATTGATCCACACCGTTATTCGTATTGTTGTTTTGATTATTTTGTTTTGTCTTCACGGCTTCGACATTAAACGGTGTATTCGCGGTGAATTGAAGCAATCCTTCCATCTCTAGTTTAAAGAGTGGCCCTACTCCTTCACGGCTTGAAGCTGATAACGAGTAGTTTCCTGATTGGTCATATCCCATCCAAGTTGCGACAACAACGTCTGGTGTATATCCAATCATCCATTGGTCACGAGAACCATTGTCATTATTGATAGCTTCGGTTGTCCCTGTCTTACCGGCAATCGTCTTACCTGCTGGTGAAAATGGTGCGCCAAGACCTTCTGAACCGTACACGGTTAATAGCATACTTGTCATCTTCTTAGCGACTTCTTCCGTTGTCACACGGTTTTCCTTCACGGCTGTATTGTCTACAACGACTTTCCCATTTGCATCCACAATTTTCGTTACAAAACGCGGTTGCACTCGTACACCTTTATTGGCAAAGGCTGTATAAGCAGAAGCCATTTGTTCTGGAGAGACCCCTTTGGTAAGTCCTCCAAGGGCAATTCCTAAGTACTCGTCTCCTGGATCCGTTTCGATTCCGAACTGATGAACCTTCTCGATTCCTTTCTTCAATCCAATTTTATCGAGTAACCATACAGCAGGAGCATTCCAACTGTGGTTCAAGGCTTCCGTCATCGTCACAGTTCCTTGATACTTTTTATTCCAGTTCTCAGGCGTATATTTATCTGAACCATACGAACGTTTCTCGTCCACTAGAACAGAATTAGGTTGATACCCTTCTTCAAGAGCCGGAGTATAGACGGCTAATGGTTTGAATGTTGACCCTGGTTGCGCCTGAAGCTGTGTTGCACGGTTAAATCCACGGAAAGTGTGTTTCTCGTTGGTACGTCCACCCACTGTCGCAAGGACATCCCCTGATTGAGGATCCATGGCAATCGAAGCTGCTTGAGCAACCGTACCGTCAGCCGCTTTCGGGAATAACCAACTGTGCGAGAAGGTTTCTTCCAAATCCGATTGCATATTTTGGTCTAGCCCTGTGTAGATTTTATATCCTTTGTTGAGCAAGTCTTCTTCGCTGATTCCGTATTTCGTTGTAATTTCATTAATTACCGCATCGAAATAATATGGATATTTATAACGAGCATTCGCTTCATACGTATCGGTCACGGTAATCACTTGAGCAGCTGCTTTATCGGCTTCTTCTTGCGTGATTTTACCATTATCGACCATCAACTGTAAGACGGTCGCACGGCGTTTCACCGTCGATTCCATATCGTCAATCGGATTATACACATTCGGTGCCTTTAAGCTACCTGTAAGGACAGCCGCTTCACTGATAGTTAAATCCTTGGCGCTCTTTCCGAAATAACGAAGCGACGCATTTTCAATTCCGTACGCCCCATTTCCGAAATAGGCATTATTCAAATACATCTCCAAAATTTGGTCTTTGGAATATTTCTTCTCCAACTCGAAACTCAAGAAGAGTTCTTTTGCTTTTCGCATAAATGATTGTTCTTGCGTTAAGAAAGCATTCTTCGCTAATTGTTGCGTAATCGTACTTCCTCCACCCGTCACTCGGCCACGGTTCATTAAGAGGCCAAATGTCGCACGAAGCAGCCCCATCGGATCGAATCCATGGTGGTCATAGAAACGTTTATCCTCTGTAGAGACTAGTGCGTTAATCATATTCGGAGAAATCTGGTCTATCGTTAGAAATTCCCCTTTATTGATATTCAGTACGCCAGCTTCTTGGTTATTGCGGTCATATACTTCCGTCACTTGGACCATCCCAGCACGTAAGCCACTCACATCGGTTGTCTTTGCGGAATAAACTAAAAATCCCGTAAACAGTGTTACTACCGTTAGCATCATCGCTAGAAGTAGCTTCGTTACATGAAATTTTCTCCAAAAGCGACGAATCGCCATCATGATTTTATGATTCCAAATACTCTTTATAATGGATTGTTTTTGTGGTTCTTCAGTATGACGGTGCTCGAGTTCATTGTCTTGTTCGACTTCGATATTTTCTTCGTCATGATTCTGATTGTTAAATTCTTCGTTCATTACAATCCTCCTTTTAAATTGAGTCTATTATACTGTACCATAAAACCCTCTAAAACCACATAAAAACTGCACACCTTTACGAAAAATTAAACGATAAATAGAAATAACAATAAAGAGACAGGAAACCGTAAATGATTCCTCTGAAACCTTACAGATATCTTCATCATTACGGTAACGTTGCACCGGTTCGAGCCTTAAAAGTCTCTCACCTTTAAATCCTCAAAAAGGGCGTACGGAATAAAATTCCTACGCCCTTTAATTCGTTTTAATGCGGAGTCACGTTACTGTAATTATAGAATCTGTAAGTTTCTAGTCATCATTTACGTTTGCAACTGCACTTTATTATTTTACGAATAATCTTTAATTTTTATGCGCAAAAAAAGAGAGGTTGCCCTCTCTTTCGTTATTCGTTGTTAAACTGCAAAAAGTCGCTCTAAGTCTTCGTGAGTAAATGCTTGTCCGTCTGGTTCGTCCACACGTTCAATCGTTGCACCTAATGCACGTAATTTTTGATGGAACTCATAATAACCACGGTCCAAGAATTGTAAGTCTGTTACTCGTGTATATCCTTTTGCAACCATTCCAGCGATGATTAACGCTGCAGCAGCACGTAAGTCTGTAGCACGTACTTCAGCACCGGACAATACGGATGCACCACTCATCACAGCTGTATGTGAGTCAATACGGAATTGCGCACCCATACGACGCATTTCTTCTAAGTGGTTGAAACGATTCTCGAATACTGTTTCCGTCATTGTGCTTGTACCAGTAGCTAATAATTGTGCAATCGTCATTTGTGCTTGCATATCTGTTGGGAAACCTGGGTGAGGTAAAGTTTTCACGTCAGTTGGTTTCAACTCATCTGGACCGATGACACGGATTCCGTCTTCTTCTTCGATAAATTGAACACCCATTTCGCCCAATTTAGAAATTAATGGTTGGTTGTGTTCTACAATCGCATCTTCGATAAACACATCGCCTTTTGTAACGGCAGCCGCTACCATGAATGTACCCGCTTCGATACGGTCTGGGATAATAGAGTGAATCGTTCCATCCAAACGTTCTACCCCTTCAATACGCATATTTTCTGTTCCAGCACCGACAATTTTCGCACCCATCTTATTTAAGATATTGGCTAAGTCAACGATTTCTGGCTCACGCGCTACGTTTTCGAGGTATGTTGTTCCTTTTGCTAAAGTCGCAGCCATCATAATGTTTTGAGTAGCTCCAACAGATGGGAAATCTAAGTAAATACGAGCCCCGTGAAGTTCTTCCGCATGCGCTTCGATATAACCTTCTGTTTGAACGATCGTCGCGCCCATTGCTTCGAACCCTTTTAAGTGAAGGTCGATTGGACGACTTCCGATAGCACATCCACCAGGCATCGCAACACGTGCATGTCCAAAACGTGCTAATAATGGTCCCATTACAACGATTGACGCACGCATTTTACTTACGTATTCAAATGCTGCAGTTGTTGTAATATCTTTTGTGGCATTTAATGTAATTGCCTTTTCTTCTTCGTCAAATGTACTTAAGACGTTTAAGCTCCCTAATACATTTAACATCATATGTACGTCTGATAAGTTCGGTACATTTGTTAAATGCGTAACGCCTTTATCTGCTAAAATACTTGCTGCTAAAATCGGTAATACCGCGTTTTTAGCTCCTTCTACTTTTACTGTTCCCTGAAGACGTGTATCGCCACCGCGCACGATCATCTTATCCATTAAATAACCTCCAAAAACTCTCTATCCATCTACTGTAATATCAATTGAATGTACTGATTTAAATAATCTGATAAATCGAATATGACTTTAGCTATACTAGCACCCATCCAAATAGCGATGAGTAAAAAGAGGATACGGGCTTCCTGAACGCGGCCTTTTCTGAGAATCTTCTCGATTTGAATGCCTTGCAACGTCCAATAGCTAAGCATGATAAAAGCAAGAACCAATGTGATTCGAATGATTAATGTTACTTGAATCATACCTACTCCTCCAGTCATATACTGCCTTTCTATACTACCATATTTGACCATTAAAAAAAAGCAGGAGATACTTACGACTTTATGCTATACTAATACCAAAGTGAGGGGAAAGAATGTTAGAGAGAT
>CAJZJY010000015.1 GCA_916050055.1 uncultured Streptococcus sp. | reverse complement strand
TTCTTTTCTTGTTAATCCTAATTGACTTTCTAGACGGAATTGTTCAACGATATATCCAATTCCGATGAGTAATAGGATAATTGCAATTTCATTATCGAAGTAAATTGGGAAATAAGTACCGATTGTGCTGAAGTCCCCATTTGCAAAAATCTTCATTAAGAAACTTGTAATAATCCACCAAGCTCCTAAGAACATTAAAATTGTTTTCCATCTTCTTGCTAATCCCATGCTGACAACTGATAATAAACGGTTCATCTTATTCATTCTCCTTTCGAGTGATTGAGATAAAGTAATCTTGTAAGGTTAACGGAGAAAACTCTAGTCCTGGTTGTGCTTCTCCAATAGCACCAATCACTACGCTTCTTGTAAAGTTTCCGATTTGATCTGTTTCAAGAACCTTTTTACCAGCCACATATTCTTGTACTAATGGAGACGCTCCACTAACGACGTATCCTTTACGAAGAACATCTTCGACCAGTACTTCTTCTGTCACTACTCCGTCTTTAATCACAATGACTTTTTCTAAAATTGAGGCTACTTCTTCGATTAAATGCGTTGCAATCACAAATGTACGAGGACGGCGCGCATATGCTTCAAGTAACTTCTTATTGAAGAGTTGGCGGTGGTTCGCATCAAGCCCAAGCACTGGTTCATCTAAGAAGATGTATTCGCTAGGGTTGGCAAGTGCTAGGATAATTTTCATGATACTTTTATACCCTGTTGAAGCTTTTGAGTATTTTTCCTTCACGTTCACATCGAATACTTTGATAAGGTCTTGGGCAAATTCCATATCAAATTCTGGGTAAGTCCCTTGATAGATAGCAAGGAGATCTTTGAATTTATATTCTTGCGGGAACCAGTTATCAGAACTTGATAAGTACACTTCATGCATCGCGCTTGCTGTCTTATGAAGGTCAACCCCATCAAGAGTGATGTCCCCGCTTGTCTTTTCGATACGGCGAGCAATCATATTCAGCACTGTACTCTTTCCGGCACCATTTCGTCCAAGTAACCCGATAATACTTTCTGGTTCAATCGTGAACGTTGCTCCTTTCACCGCTTCTTTTTTGAAATACTTCTTCTTTAAATCTTTGACTTCAATACTCATTATTGGAAGCCTCCTTCGATGATTTTTACTAATTCGTCTTTCGTAATACCGAGCGCTTGTGCTTCTTTTAAGAAGTTTGGCACCATTTGATTGGCAAATTCATTTTGCTTCTTGCTTAAGATAATTTTTCTGGCCCCTTCTGCTACAAACGTTCCGAGACCTCTTCGTTTTTCAAGTATTTGTTCGCTCACGAGTAAGTTCATTCCTTTCAATACAGTTGCTGGATTGATTTGATATCCTGTGGAAATCTCAGTTGTCGACGGTACTTGATCTCCTTCTTTGTAGACTTCATGGAAGATTTCTTCTTCCAATTGATTCGCTACTTGTTGAAATAACGGGATATCACTTTGAAAATCAAATTTCATAACGCACCTCCTTGTTCATGATCACTTTGTGTTAATTGGTTAGTTGCTTGTGTAACTAACTATAAGACTAAAACAAAAATTTGTCAACACCTTTTCGAAAATATTTTTGAACAAAATAAAAAAACGCCTGATACACCAAGGAAAAACCTTGATATATCAAGCGTTTGGAGACTTTAGATTTTATAAATATTTTTCTAAAATTTCTTCTAATTGTTCTTTACCATGATAGCCAACAACTTTATCAACAACTTCGCCATCTTTTTTGATGAGTAATGTTGGGATACTCATAATGCCAAATGCACGAGCTGTTTCTGGATTTTCGTCAACATCTACTTTTGTAAAAGTGACTTTATCTCCCATTTCTTCGTCTAATTGATCGATTACTGGACCTTGCATACGACATGGACCACACCAAGTTGCCCAGAAGTCTACTAAGACTACTCCATTTTTAGTTTCTTCTACAAAGTTTTTATCTGTTAATGATTTTACCATTCGAATCATCCTTTCCTTTTTCTATAAACCTAGTATAGCAACCCCCCGGAAAGTGACCAACTATTCTGCTCAAGGTTTACTTAAAGGTCACAATGGTCGCTCCATTTCCACCCGTATTCATCGGCGCAAATTCAAAACTTGAAACAGAACGGTGGCTACGTAGCACCTTATGAACGCCTTGCTGGATAGCTCCTGTTCCACGTCCATGAATGATGGTTACACGTGGATAGTTCGCAAGAATGGCTGCATCCAGATATAACTCTAAATCCTTCATCGCTTCTTCGTATCGTTTTCCACGAAGATCTAGTTCTGAAGAGACGTGACTACTACGTGCACTCTTCACGATGACTTGTTGCTTGGCTTCTTGCGCTTCAGCAATTGGAGAAAGATCCTCAATGGCAATCTTCATCTTGATGATTCCCATTTGAACTACCCATTCCTGGTCATTCACTTTTTCAACAAGCGTACCGCGTTGGCCAAATGAAAGAACTTCGACACTTTGTCCGACTTGCAGCGCCTTCTTCGCTTTTTCCTTACGAAGTACCTTGTTCTTCTTCAAGGCTTGCTCATGCTTCAAGTCTTTCAGTGCTGTTTTCTTTTCAATCATCTCATGCTCTTTAACAGTACTTTGCTTACTTCTTAATTGAAGTTCACGAATTTCAGATAAAATCTTATCCGCATCATCTTGACTCTGTTCAATTAACGTATTCGCACGTTCTTTCGCTTCTTCTAAGAGACGTGATTTATTAGCTTGGAATTGTTCCGTTTCGCGTTGTAAGTCCGCAAGTAATTGCGAACTCAACTCTAACTGATGACGCATCTTATCGGCATCACGCTGCGCACGACGACGTTTTTGTTCCAAGTCACTAATCATCGCATTCAAGTCTTGGTCTTCTTCAGAAAGAAGTCCGCGCGCTTGGTCGATAATGATAGACGGTAAACCAAGACGTTTTGAAATATCAAAAGCATTACTACGCCCTGGTACTCCTAGTAAAAGTTGATAGGTTGGTTGAAGGGTATCCCCATCAAATTCCATACTCGCATTAATCGTTCTAGGACGGTCATAGCCGTATGCTTTCAACTCAGGATAGTGCGTTGAGGCAATCACATAACTTTGCTTACTTGCAATATAATCGAGAATCGCAATCGCAAGAGACGAACCTTCTTGTGGGTCTGTCCCCGAACCAATTTCGTCGATTAAAAGCAAGCTCTTATCGTTGATTTGTTTCAAAATAGACACGATATTCGACATATGAGATGAGAACGTCGACAGGTTTTGCTCAATCGACTGTTCATCTCCAATATCCGCAAAAATCTCTGTAAAGATTCCCACGCGGCTATTTTCACCAGCAGGAATATATAGCCCCATCTGCGCCATCAACTGGATGACACCGACCGTCTTCAAGAGGATGGTTTTCCCACCCGTATTCGGCCCTGTAATGACAATTGCTTGATATTCTTCTCCAAGAATAATATCGTTAGCCACTGCCTTCTCACGGTCTAATAGTGGATGCCACGCTTGCCAGAGAGCTACGTAATTATTGGAATCGATAATCGGCTCAGTTGCTCTCAATTCATGAGCGTACAGCGCTTTTGCGTTCACCACATCCAGACGTGCCAATACATAATGGTTTTGATGTAATGAATTCGTGTATGGCATAAGTTTTTGAGACAATTCCCAAAGAATACGTTCTACTTCACGCTTCTCTTGGATTTGATACTCACGAAGCTTGTTGTTTAAATTCACGACTGCTTGCGGCTCCATAAAGAGCGTTTGGCCGGTTGCACTTTGGTCATGGACCGTTCCACCAAAGACTGATTTATACTCTGCTTTTACGGGAAGTACATAACGGTCATTCCGAATCGTGATAATCGTATCACTTAAATACTGCGCATTTTTCCCAGTGAGATATTGATCCATTTGACGACGAATCTCTTGTTCCGTTTTTTGAATCCCCACACGAACGCCATGTAAAGTTGGAGACGCACTATCTAAGACATACCCGTCTTCACGAATAGAGGCTTCTAGTTCGTGCGTCACTTCTGGGATACTTTCGAGTTTTTCGACAAGACGCGGTACGCGCTTTAGTGCGATTTCCTCTTCTTCGACTTTTTCAAAGAAACGCTCAACCTCATGTGTTGTCGAGAGCACTCGTAAAATATCACTTAACTCGCGCCCATTAAGCCCTGCTTCTAGCTCTAGACGTTTCAAGGCAAAACTAATATCTTTCAACCTGGGAATTGGAATTCCTTGTTTTAAACGTAAGAGCTCCACTCCATCTGTTGTTTCTTCAATTTTATGTTGAATAGCCTTTGCTTCGACCTCGATTGGAAGTTCCTTAATCATTTGCTTCCCTTTTTCGGAAGTCGCATATTCGGCCAGTTGTGTTCGAATTTTTGAAAATTCTAAAACCTTTTCGATTTTCGAATTCATAACAGTCCTTCTTTCTTAAAAAACGTGGAACAATTTTGTTCCACGCTTCGAGGTTTTATTTAGGTAATAACCAACTTGAAACGATTTGCGTCACAATTGGTGTTTTCGTAATGATGAAGTTTGGCAATCCACCTTCGATAATCTTTTGTGCTGGTGCCAGTGGAATCATCGCTACTGCGTAAAGTACAAAGTAAATGAATAAGTAGTTCATAAAGAATCCTAGTGCCGCTCCACCGATTGTATTGAATTGTTTCAATAGCGGTAAGAAGGTTAATTCGCTAGCGACATATCCAAGGAATCGAACCACTAACCATCCAAGAATCATAATCACTAAGAATGCTACCAATTTATAAAATGATTGGTCGAGTGCCATCGCTTGAGCTTCCGTGAAAATCGCTAAGTGATTTCCTGGAATGTAAGATGGATATGGAATATATACTGATAAGAATTTTGCGAGTCCTTCGTATGTTAACATAGCAACTAAGAACGTAATGAAGTATCCTGCGATATACACAAGCTCTAAAGTTAACCCTCGGCGCATTCCGGTATACACACCAACTAATAAATAAAATAAAATAATTAATGTTACCATTGAAACCTACCTTCTCAACAAATCTTGTTGTAATTCAAATTGTTTTTCTAATTCTTGTTTTCTAGTTGCATCAATCGAAGGGCGTTTATGTTGAATGGTGCGCAATTCTTTTTCTAATTGCTCCACACGTTTCTTTAACGCGACTACTTCTTCTTGCTTTTCAAATTGATTCGAGATGGCATTGATGGCTGCAAGGAGTGCCACTTCTTCCGTCGACAATTTGTCAGATACTCGAGTGATTTGATCTAATTGTTCTTGTAAGATACGCACAATACTTTGCATTTCTTGTTGCGACTTACGACCAATAATCGTATAAGATTTCCCTGAAATCGTTGCTTTTACTCTTGTTTTTGGTTGATTCACAAAAGACCCTCTCACTTTCTCCATAATATCACCTTATTTTACCATTTTTCATTTAAAAATACACTAAAAATCCACTTTTTTAGAGAGTGGACGGATGAATTTTGTCGTGGTATGCTAAAAAGAAAAGGGGGAACGACATGAATTCATTAACTTTAATTTTATCACCAGAGCAAATTGCAAAGCTAGGAGCGACCTATGCTTCCTACACGCAATCTCCTCCACCACACGCAACATTGCGTCTAAAGGTCGACGGTTTATCGATTACGGCCTATAAATCTGGCAAGGTTCTCTTCCAAGGAAAAGGCATCGAAGACTTTATCCAAAAGAACCACCTCGAACAATCAATCGATGCAGCTTCAAAGAAAGCCCTCGAAGACTCTACTCTTCCAGAAGACTTTGCGACTTGGAGTGTCATCGGAAGCGATGAAGTCGGAAACGGTGCTTACTTTGGTCCACTGACGGTAGCGGCGGCTTATGTTTCAAAAGAAAACATCGCAACATTAAAAGCGATGGGTGTTCGCGATTCTAAAGATATGACGGATGACCAAATTAAGGCTCTCGTTCCAAAAATCAAAGAAGCTGTGCCTTATAAGTTATTAACGCTTTGGCCAGAGAAATATAACGAAGTCCAACAAGTGAAAAATCTAAACGAGATGAAGGCGTTGCTTCATAACCAAGCTCTCCGTCTCTTAACTGAAAAACTCGCTCCTGAGGTTCCAGAAGCGTATTTAATCGACCAATTCTGTAAACCAGATTTGTATTACCGTTATCTCAAAGGCCAAGACCTTGTGGATAAAGATAAAACATACTTTATTACAAAAGGCGAAAGTCACCATATCGCAGTTGCGGCCGCATCTATGATTGCTAGATGTACCTTCCTCGATGGCCTCGATTCACTTAGCGCCGAATATGGTTATGAACTTCCAAGCGGTGCCGGCGCGAACGTCGATAAAGCAGCAGCCACTATTTTAAAACACGGCGGCATGGAACTCCTTGGTAAAGTAGCCAAACTCCACTTCGCCAACACCGAAAAAGCTAAGAAACTTCTCTAACCTCTCATCGTCAAACGAGGTTAGATAGGTCTCCTATTCTCAGATTTCCAAAAACACTCCTACTGGATAGGAAGTAGTTTTTTTACGTGCTTACCCAGCAAATGATTACGGAGAATCTTGTGGATTTTATTGTAGCAGTAACGTGAAAAGCATTAAAACGAATTAACGGGCGTAGGAATTTATTCCGTACGCCCGTTTTGAGGCTTTAAAGTCGCAAGACCAAGGCTTGCCCGGTGCAACGTTACAGCTACAATAAACAAATCCGCAAGGATTCGAAGTAATCATTTATTTGTATTAAAGAGCACATCAGAAGCATCATAAGAAACACTTTTACGAGCACACAAACAAACACCTTCCTATCAAGTAGGAAGGTGTTTTTGGTTAATCTTTCATAATGCGCTTGATAATCTGCGACACGCCTATCCAACCGAATGCGATAATCAAAAGAATGATCGCCCAGCCGTGTCTAAACTCCGTAAATGGAATCTGCACATTCATCCCAAAGAATCCCGTCACAATATCCGGAATCGTCATTAAAATCGAGATGCCCGTTAAGAATTTCATCGTGTCGTTCAAGTTATTATTCAATACATTGTTATACGTGTTTGCGATTTGATGCAAGATTTGAAGATGCAACTCCGTCATCTCTACTAATTGATTCGCTTCGATGATGTTATCTTCCAACTGCTCTCTTTCAGAATCATCGAGCTCCTTGAAGGCTTGTTGCGTCTTCAGTTGCTCTAGTACAACCGCATTTTGCTTCGTTGCTGAAACTAAATACATTCCCTCAATCTCCATGTCGGACAAACGGAATAAATTATCCTTTGTCGTTTTCTTTCGAAGCAATTTACTAATTTTTTGTTGTTCTTTATTTAATGTCTCAACAATTGGAAAATAGTTTTCCGAAATTGTAAATAAACTATGCAATAAGAAATTAAATACGCTCCAATGCATATTCTCTTCCAGCTCTTCACGAATTTGATCAATAATATATTCATTTTGCGCATTGGAAATCGTAACGATTTGATTTTGCCGTACGATAAACGTCAACGGAATCGTATCGTAATAATTTTCTTCACGCGTTATATTGAGGACATTATAAATGAACACCAATGTCTTCGTTCGGCGATTATACTCCATATGCGCGCGTTCGTTTTTATCAAGCGCGTATTCAATCATTTCGTCATCGATGTCATACGTATCGTAAATGGATGAATATTCACTGATTAAATCTGAATTAATGTTAATCCAAGTATTGTTTCCGCCAAATTGCATGACTGCCATTTAAATCCCTCCTTCAACTAGAATGCTGTATTAGTATACCATAAATACTGCTAAACCACCTATTCATAGGAAACAAAAACACGCAACTCTTCTTTATTAAAGAGTTACGTGTTTAAAAGTTCTATTGTTCAACAGTTGTCGCTTCTTCAGTAGTAGCAGTTTCTGTTGTTGCAGTTTCTGTTGTTGCAGTTGTTTCTTCCGCTGTTTCTACAGAAGCGGTCGTACTTTCTGTCGTTTCAGTCGTTTCGCTTTGTGTCGTTGTAGTCTCTTCGGCTGGTTTTGCCTCTGAAGGTTTCACATCTAAGATAGAGCTCTTCGGAGTGCTATTATCTTTATCCGATTCATCCAGCGCCATTTCAGCGAAGTCTTTGGCCTCTTGAAAAATGCTTTGTTCTTCCTCAGAAGCAGGTGTTAAAATTTCTTTCAGATTCTTTCCGATTGTCGAATCGACTTTTCCATCGAATTTCGCATGAGATTCTTTAATCGCTAATTTTGTACGATAAGATTCGATAATGAGGGATTCAACAGGTGTCGTCGCAAAGTTCAATCGTGAACCCATATAACGCTTAATTAAGCTTGCCACTTCTTCACGAAGCGTAGCAGGTAATTCTTGGTCTAAAACGTGTTGTGTTAAGAAGTATAAGTAACGCATTCCTTCAATACTAATACGGTCGTTGGCATCACGTAACGCTTGTACTAATGAACGAATCGCGTTCACTTGCTCTTCTGTATTGGATGCACGCGCTTTTGAAGCTAAGTCTTTTAACTCGTCAGCCGTTACGCCGTAGTCTTGTAAGTTCAACTCACCAACCATACGAACCGTTTCTTCGTGAGTCGCGTTCATCTTTTGTTCTTCAGGACTTACTTCTTCTGCAGCGACTGTCTCGTGATTAATCGTTTGCGCCTCGAAGCGTTCCAATCCTTTGACGAATCCTTCTGTTGAGTTCCCTTTTAATTGCACTTGTTCTTTATATTCGTTCAAGGCTACTAAAATACGGTTGAATGTCACTGGATCATCTTTGTATTTTTCACTGGCACGCGCTTTGACTTCATCGATTTTGGCAAAAACGTCATTCACATTCACATCTCCTGCCACAAATGGAGGCACAATGACTGGAAGTTTATTTTTCTCATAGGCTTCGATACCATCTTTGTTGACGATATTCATGGAGTGACTATGGTCACCGTGCGGAATATCGAAGCGTCCATTCACAATACGAATCGCTGTACGAGAAATCCCCATACGTCTTGCAATTAAATCAATCTCCTGAGAAAGTCTCACTTCTGCAGGAATCGATGGGTCAGAGTTTGGCACTTCAAAACGTTTCAATGGAATCACCCAAGGATGAATATGGTTCTTATCTTGCCCTTGTTCCATGTTTTGGAAGGCAAATACTTTTCCGACATACTCGCCTTTGTCATTTGTTACAGACTCGAACTTAATCGTATCTCGTTCTACGCCGTAAGCATAGACAATGTAGTCTAAATATTTTTGAATCTCTGGCGATTGTAATGTCCACCCCTCAGCTTGCGGTGTCGCAATATCTGTTGCAGGAGGTGTTACAGGTTGTGTGCTTGCTGTACTTGGACTTGATGGTGTCACAGTCCCGATTGTACTAGCGACTCCTGTGTGGTTGCCACCAGTCGACGGTCTTGAAGTTGGTTCATCGTCAAATGTATAAGAAGCACTACCATCTCCACAGTCTAATACATCGTGGAAATGGTCTCCATGTGGGATGCGTAATAATTTACACGTTCTCTTCTTGCCGTTTTCATCTTCTCTAGTCACGGTCTGAGCGTTTGCTAATTGTGAACGGTAAATAAAATGGAAGTGGTCGCCGTGTCGAACAACAAATCCTAATTCATTTTCACTGACGATATCATTTGGATTGAAGACGTAATTGTCTTCTACTTCTCTAGTCACTGTCTGTGCGTTTGCTAATTGTGAACGGTAGATAAAGTGAAAGTGGTCGCCGTGTCGAACGACAAATCCTAATTCATTTTCACTCACGATATCATTTGGATTGAAGACGTAATTGTCTTCTACTGTACTTGTTGTCGCACCTGGTTTTTTCTGTTCATAAATCGCATCTGCTGGTGGCGCACCATATACAAAGTGATAATGATCGCCGTGTTTTTTCAAATAACCATTCTCAAAGACTTCTCCAACAATTGTCTTTGGTTTATTATCTTTAATTTCTTTGGCAGCCTGTTCGTATTTCGCCATACGCTCAGCATCAATCGTTGTCTCCTCAGTTGTTGTCTCCGTTGTTTGGGCTTGTTGCTGAGATAATACGGCACCTGATGCAAATAGCAAACCTAGCGCAACTGCCCCTCCTAAAATAACCTTTTCTTTCTTGTTCATAATTCTCTCACTTTCTAAATCGTAAGCTTTACGTTTTAGAGTATACTCTTTGATAGAACCCTTGTCAACAAAATTCTTCAAAATTTTTTCAAACCAAAAAAAAGCCTTCCCAAACACTGTTGGAAAGGCTCGATATTAAGCTTCTACTAATGAACTTAAAAGATAAGCATCGACTAACTGTTGCGTTGCTTCAACCGAATCAAGATGCGTTCTTTCATAAGAGTGGCTTGATTCAATTCCCGCACCGAGTAAGGCGTGTTTCACTTCTGCTCCAGCTCGCATTGCTGCTGAGGCATCACTACCATAATAAGGATAAATATCTAATTTAAATGGAATATTCTTCTCCTTACATAGAGACACAAGATGTTGACGGAAATCAAAATTATAAGGCCCAGAACCATCTTTCACACAGACAGAAACGGTGTATTCGTCTGTTTGTTGGTCATCCCCCATCGCACCCATATCCACGGCTAAAAATTCAACCGCTTTTTCTGGAATGCTACTGTTGGCTCCCGTTCCAGTTTCTTCAATACAACTGAACATGAAATGAGTTGTTACTGGCAATGTGATTCCTTCTGATTTGTATTTCTTTAATAAGGTTAATAAAATCGCTGCACTCACTTTATCATCTAAGAAACGGCTCTTGATGAATCCTGTTGGTGTAAGGATAAAACGTGGATCAAAGGATACAAAGTCCCCTACTTCAATTCCTAATGCACGCGTTTCGGCTTCGTTTGTCACTTTCGCATCCAAACGAACTTCCATATTATCTTGACTGCGCTCCACCGTTCCCGCTTCACGGTATACGTGTACGCTTGTTTGATGTAAAAGAATCGTTCCAGAAACAGTCGTTCCATTGCTAGCAACGTGAACCGTACAGTTTTCTCCTTCTATCATATTCCAAGCAAACCCACCAATACGGTCAAGTTTTAAGCGTCCATCTGGTTTTACTGCGCGAACAATCGCACCAAGTGTATCGATATGTGCCGTTACCACACGCTGTTTCTCATCCATTGCTCCAGGTACTGTTACAACCACTAGTCCTTTTGCTGTACGCGTTGGCTCATATCCCATATCTTTTAAGACATCGATTAAATAGTCTTGCACATCTTTGGTATAGCCAGTTGGTGACGGAATTGCCACAAGTTCTTTCAAGAAGTTTACAGTTTGATTCATACTTTTTCCTCCATTTCCATGTATGATTAGTATAGCACATTGCTGTTAAAATCAAACTGTTAGCAATTGTCAACCTTCATTAGAATCCATTTTTGTAAAAAGGCTTGCATATTAGAATTATTAGATTTATAATATATATATATTACAACTTGAAAGGATGTATTTCATGAAAAAAGCAATGAAATTATTCGCTGTATTATTTACAGCATTATTCGTACTATTAGGATGTGCGAAAGAAGAATCTACGGCATTCGAACTAAAGAATGGTCCGCATACTTCAATATTAACTTATTACTATAAAGGAGACGTTGTAACGAAGCAATCTGCTGAAACGAAATACGTTATTTCAGAGTTACCAATCTCTGAAGACGAAGCAATGGAACAACTTAAAGAAGAGAATGAGGAATACACTAAAATCAAAGGGATTACTGCTACTCTAGAATCGAAAGACGGAGTGATTACTCAACTTGTAACGATTGACTATTCCGTAGCTAAATTGAAAGATCTGCAAAAAGCTTTCCCAGACTCTTTCTCAGGAGATGGTAATGCAGTAAGTTTCAAAGCTTCTAGAGAATTGATTGAAAAAGCTGGATATACTGAAAAGAAATAATTAAATAAAGAAGACCGGTAAAGAGATCTCTCTTGCCGGTTTTACGATACATAACAAAAAGTGAGGTAAAAATCATGAACAAAACAACAAAAGCATTCGCACTTCTATTTACAGCTGGTCTAGTATTAGCAGGTTGCGGACAAAAACAAGACTCAACTGCTACTACTCAAGCAAAAGTAGAAACAACAACAGCTGCGCCTACAACTGCTACTCCAACGACAGCTGCGCCTACAACTGTTGCTCAAGCAAAAACTGACATGCCAGCAGATGCTAAAAAAACAGTTCTTGAAGCTAGTGATGATGCTGTAAAAGCTGTGATGACGTTATATTATAAAGATGACGTTTTATTAAAACAGGAAAGTGTAACTACTTATATTGTTTCAAAAATGGAAGGCGAGAATCCTTTAGAAACACTTAAGAAATCTAGTGCGAAAACAGAAGAAAAACTGAAAGACTTTATCGGTAAAGGATTTGAGATTAAAACAGATTACAAAGATGATGTTTTCACGATTACTTATTCTTTCGATTACACTAAACTTGATATGAATAAATTAAAAGAAGTATATCCGACTTTAAATCTACGTGATGATAATACTCTTGGCTACTCTGAATTTAAAGAGGCACTCCTTAAGGGTGGCTATAAAGAAAAACAATAGTAATATTCTAGATTAAATAGGGAGAAGAGGGTCCTCTTCTCCACTTTTTTTC
>CAJZJY010000014.1 GCA_916050055.1 uncultured Streptococcus sp. | reverse complement strand
TTAACGAATCTCCGCTTATCCCAACGTGGATCCTTTGGAGATATTGCCGCCTCTTCTTTTGGAGGAATGGTGTATTACACAAGTCCCAATCGAAGCTGTTTACTCGAACAATTACAAAACCAATCGATTAAAGCCATTTGTGATGCCGACTGGAAAGACCTCATGATTGAGCGCCTTCCAGAGCTCCCAGACTTCACCCTCTTAGTAGGATGGACGGGACAAGTCGCTATCACCGATTCACTCATTCAAGCCACTGAGAAGAAACGGAAAGTCGAAACCGATAGCGCCTTTTACAAGGAATTTCTCAAAAAGAGCCATGCCATCGTTCAAGGCTTACAAAATGCTTGGAAAACTCAAGACATCCCAGCCTTACAAGAAGGCATCCGTGCCAACCGTGCACTCTTAAATGAATTTGCACAAGTGATGCAGCTGGAAATCGAAACCCCTGCACTCCGAACACTCTGCGACCTTGCCGAACAAAATGGTGCCTGCGCAAAAACATCCGGTGCTGGTGGTGGCGACTGTGGCATTTGCTTTACACCAAACGAAACTCAAAGACAACAAATTGAAACTCAATGGGCCAAGGCTCAAATTCAAGTGCTTCCGCTTTCTATCGCTGAAGCCTGGTAAAGGAGATTAATGATGGATTTATTTCAACAACAAATGAATCGAAAGGACGAGCATGTGGGTCATGCAAACCAGCAATACCGTGCAACGAGCGCTCCCGAGTTTATGGAAACGCGCTTCGTGCATCATCCCTTCACAACCGTTGATGTGGCTGATGTAACATTTCAGACCAAGCTTGCTGGACTCGCCTTCGATGTTCCCTTTTTCATCAACGCTATCACGGGTGGTAGTCCACTCACGACTGCGTTAAACCAGCGCTTAGCCATCTTGGCTCGTGAAACAGGCATGGCAATGGCGACAGGTTCGATGAGTATCGCGATGAAATTTCCTGAAAGTGCGGAAAGCTTCAAGGTGATTCGCCAGGAAAATCCAAATGGAATCCTCTTTGCGAACCTTGGTGCGCATTACGATGCTGAGGCTGCTAAACGCGCTGTCGATATCATCGAAGCAAACGCGATTCAAATTCACGTCAACCGTGCACAAGAACTCGTGATGCCAGAAGGTGACCGCGTCTTTAGCAATTGGCTTAAAAACATCGAAGAAATCGTCAAAGCGAGTGCCGTTCCCGTTATCGTAAAAGAAGTCGGATTCGGGTTTAGCCGTGAAGCCATCACACAACTAGAGAGTATTGGTGTAGCTGCCATCGATATTAGCGGTACTGGCGGTACGAATTTCGCCAAAATCGAAAACGGCCGTCGCAAGGAAGATAAACTTGATTTCCTAGAAGACTGGGGCCAAACGACATTGACGTCGCTCATGGAAGCCCAAGGAAGCCGCACCCCAATCATCGCTTCTGGCGGTGTGAAGACGCCGATGGACATAGCCAAATGTTTTGCGCTTGGAGCCAGCCTAGTCGGATTGTCTGGTGAAATGTTGCATCTCGTACGTAAAGACGACTCCCTTCCAGACGCCATCCATACGGTTCAAACATGGAAAGAGCAACTGACAACGATCTTAACGCTTGTCGGTGCGGATAGTATTTCTAGTCTCCAACAAGCTCCTATTGTGGTCGCACCAAGCCTCCAAAACTGGTGTGATGCCCGCGGGATTGATTGGAAACATCTTGCACAACGTTAAAAGCAAAAGAGCTTAGGCGATTGCCTAAGCTCTTTTCTATGTCTACGGGAAAAATAAGTAATGGATAATGCGCAGTACGTAGAAGAAAATCCCCACAATGAGTAAAACAACCATCACGACATGCACATACGGCCCTACTGGTGTACTCACGAAGTCTTGTAGCGCTGGAATTTTCGTATATAAGATAAAGTACAAGGCACTAATCCAAAACCCGAGTCCCAATAATCTTTTCATACGGCGTCCTTTCTATAAAACGAAGTACTGCATGATTAAGCTAGTGACAGTCACCATAAACCAAGTAGCTAAACCGGTTAAGATTGGTTTTGCCCCTGCTTCTTTGAATTGTTGGAAGGATACTTGCATACCGATACCTGCTAATGCCATCGCCATCAACCAGTTAGATGCTAATTTTGCATACGGTACAAGGGAATTTGGGAATAATCCCACACTTGTAATGATGGAAGCGACCATGAACCAAATGATAAACATTGGCACGATATTCTTCCATTGAACGCTTTGTCCTTCTTGTTTCATGCGACGTGCTTCGACAAATGATAATACGAGGCAGGCTGGAACAATCATCAACGCACGAGTAAGTTTCACGATTGTCGCGATTTCTAACGCTTCTGCACTGTAACTTGCGCCGGCTGCAACCACGCTTGATGTATCGTTAATCGCTGTCCCTGCGAAAAGTCCGAATTGCGACGCGTCCATGCCCATCATATGTCCTAAGAATGGGAATAGGAATACCGCGATGACGTTGAATAGGAAAATGGTTGAAATTGACAACGCGACTTCATCATCTTCTGCTCTAATAATCGGTGAAGCTGCCGCAATCGCAGAGCCCCCGCAAATCGCAGTCCCGAAACCTACAAGAATCTTCAGTGGACGAGACAATTTGAAGAAATTTCCTACAAGTAGCGCTGTTAGAAACGCAATCGAGATGGTCACAATCGTCACTGGGAACGATGATGCACCTGTTTGGCTCACCTGCGCAAACGACATTGTAAATCCTAGTGCGATAATGGAGTAATGTAATAATTTTTTCGCTGAATAATTGATCCCCGGTCTAAAATCACTTGGGATTTTCCAAAATTGGTTCAAGACCATCCCTAAAATAATAGCAAATACCGCACTCCCAATGACTGGGAATAGCTTATCGAGCATCACTGAGACAACCGCTATAGCAAATGTACACAACAATCCTTTTCTTTTTTCCATGAATAATGACATTTCATCAGATCCTTTCAATACTAAATCTTTACTAGTATAGCACACTCCTCCTTGATTTTCGCACACAAATTGAAATGCCCTCCTTCTTTTTTGTCGTATCTCAGAATAGGAGGGATGAAAAATGAGAAAGATTTTACCAACAAATGATTTAATGTTTAAAAAAATGATGACAAGCGAGGGGAAAGAATATATCTTACAAAATTTTATTCAAGTTGTGACTGGGATGAAATTATCTAATGTAAAACCTACCAATCCATATCAAATTCAAAAATATCGTGAGAATCTCGCTGGAGTAAATTTAGAAATGTACCAAACCATCGTGGATATTGCCGCAACAACAGAAGAAGGAATTGATATTATCATTGAAATGCAACTATACAAGCATCGAGGCTTCTTTGAACGCATTCGCTATTATATGGCATCAACTTATATGGAGAGTTATTCTGCAGGCCATCAAACCTATAAACCTGTTGTTTCGATTGTCGTAACCGATTTTTCTGTTTTTAAAGAAGATCCTGAACCAAGAGTAGAAATCGGTCTTGTAAATTTAGAGAAAAATCGAGAAGTTTTAAATGAAAAAGATCAACCTTTCGAGCGTGTTTATCTCGTCAATTTAGCAACCACATTATCCAACCAGGACGAAGCCTTCAATGAGTGGAGAAATTTCCTTAAAAATGGTACAATCACGGCAAAAGCATCCAAAGAAATTCAAGACGCTTATGCTGTTGTTGATTTCTATAATTTAGATTCGGAGGAAATGAAGATGGCGGAACAAATGGAAAAATACGAAGAAGTCTATTGGAAAACAATCGAATATGCCAAAGAGACCGCTAGAGAAGCTGGACTTAAAGAAGGTCAAGTTTTGGCATTTCTTAAAATGAATCTTCCTATCACAGAAATCATGAAACACACCGGATTATCTGAAGAAGAGATTCAAAAAATTAAAAATACACTATAACAAAAACCGCTTAGAATCACGCATCTGTGCTGACTCTAAGCGGTTATTTTTTAGAATTGTTTTACGACAACCCCATCAGGAGTTCCTACAAGCACGATATCTGTCATGTTTGTGAAGAGACCTTGCTCTACCACGCCTGTCATGCCTTTGATTTTTTCTCCAAATGCGATTGGGTCTTTAATTGGATAGACATCCAAGTCGATAATGTAGTTTTTGCTATCGGTTAAGTAACGTTCTCCGTCACGTTCGCGGAATGTTGGCTTGTATCCTAGCGCTTCAAAACGTTTGAATAATTGTTCTGACCCATAAGGTACCACTTCCACTGGTAATGGGAAACGACCTAAGTAGTCGACCATTTTTGATTCGTCTACAATCCAGATAACACTTTTTGATTGTTCGGCAACGATTTTTTCGAATAATAATGCACCGCCGCCACCTTTGATTCCTGAAAAATCTGGAGCAATTTCGTCTGCGCCGTCAATCGTTACGTCGATATAATCCACTTCATCCACACTCTTCAACGGAATCCCAAGCGCTTCTGCTTGTTTCTTCGTTGCTAAAGAAGTCGTTACTCCCACGATTTCGAGTCCTTCTTCTTTCACGCGGCGACCGATTTCTTCTACAAAATAGTAGGCTGTCGAACCAGTTCCTAGACCAACCGTCATTCCACTTTCTACATATTCTGCGGCTTTCTTGCCGACTAATTCTTTCATGTTCATTCAAGTTTCCCCCTGAGAAATTATCTATGTTGAGTATAGCATAACTACCTTCTTCAAACTATCTCTTCTCGTAAATTTCTACTTCTTTTTATGCGATGCGGCTGCTTCTAAGGCGCGTTTTAAATAACGACCCGTATGGCTATTTTTATCCTTCGCCACTTCTTCAGGCGTACCAGTCGCAATCACAAGTCCACCACCGCTACCGCCTTCTGGACCCATATCAATGATATAGTCAGCGGTCTTAATCACATCTAAGTTATGTTCGATGACAAGCACGGTATTTCCCGCTTCAACTAAACGATTCAACACTTCAAGTAGGCGTGCGATATCGTCTGTATGCAAGCCAGTTGTTGGTTCATCGAGCACGTAGAAGGTATTGCCGGTTGAGACACGTTGGAGTTCGCTGGCTAACTTCATCCGTTGCGCTTCCCCTCCAGAGAGCGTTGTGGCAGATTGGCCAAGGGTTACGTAGCCGAGTCCAACATCCTTAATCGTTTGTAATTTACGTTTGATTTTTGGTACGGCTTGGAAAAATTCCACCGCTTCTTCGACCGTTAATTCAAGAATATCCGCGATACTCTTTCCCTTGTATTTCACTTCGAGCGTTTCAGAGTTATAACGTGTTCCGTGGCAGACTTCACACGGCACATACACGTCTGGTAGGAAGTGCATCTCGATTTTCAGAATGCCGTCCCCTTTACAAGACTCGCATCGTCCACCCTTCACGTTGAAACTGAATCGACCTTTCTTATATCCGCGGATTTTCGCTTCGTTTGTAGTCGCAAATAAATCACGAATATCGTCAAATACACCTGTATACGTCGCTGGGTTGCTTCGTGGAGTTCTTCCGATTGGGCTTTGGTCGATATCGATAATCTTATCAAGGCTCTCAAATCCAGAAATGCTCTTGAACTTCCCTGGTTTTTCCTTCGTACGCGTAATCTCACGCGCTAAGGCTTTCTTCAATACGCTGTTGACAAGCGAGCTCTTACCAGAACCCGATACCCCTGTCACGGCCACGAAACGTCCAAGTGGCACATCCACATCGATACCGCGTAAGTTGTTTTCCGCAGCACCTTCTAAATGGATCCATCCCTTATCTTCTGTGCGGCGTTCGCTTGGGACTGGGATGTATTTCTTCCCTGCTAAATATTGCCCTGTCAGTGATTTCGCATTCTTCTCCACTTCTTTTGGAGTACCTGCAGCGATAATCTCGCCACCAAATTCACCCGCACCTGGACCAATATCAATCAAGTAATCCGCAGCACGCATCGTGTCTTCGTCATGTTCTACGACAATCAAGGTGTTCCCAAGGTCGCGCATGCTCTTCAACGACTCAATCAAGCGGTCATTATCGCGTTGGTGAAGTCCAATCGACGGCTCATCTAGAATATAGAGCACTCCTGAAAGGTTTGAACCGATTTGCGTCGCTAAACGAATTCTTTGCGCTTCTCCCCCTGATAACGTTCCAGCGGCACGGCTCAATGTTAAGTATTGCAAACCAACATTGCGTAAGAATTTCAAACGAGAGCTTACTTCTTTTAAGATTGGCGCAGCGATTTGCTCGTCTGTTTCCGATAAGTTTAAGTCTTTGAAGAAATCAATCTCATCATCTACAGACAGTGCCAATACTTCACTGATGTTTTTGCCTCCGACTTTGACAGACAACGCCTGTTCGTTTAAACGGAAACCGTGACATCTCTTACATTCGGATTCGGTCATATATTGGCGCATTTGTTCACGCGTAAAATCACTATTGGTTTCATGGTAACGACGATCGACATTCACGGCCACTCCTTCAAAAGGAATTTCCACATCACGCACGCCACCAAATTCATTTTCATAATGGAACTTGAAGGTCGCATCTCCTGAACCGTACAACACCATGTTCTTTTGCGACTGCGTCAATTTCTCAAATGGAATATTCATCGGAATCTTGAACTGTTTACAAAATTGCTCGAGCATCGTTGGATAATAGTTCGAGCTAATTGGATTCCAAGGAACAAGCGCTCCTTCTTCCAGTGTTAAGTTTTTATCCGGAACGATTAAATCTAGGTCGACTTCGAGTTTTGACCCTAAACCGTCACACTCCGGACACGCTCCAAACGGCGCATTGAACGAGAAAAGACGAGGCTCTAATTCGCCCACCGTGAAGCCACAAATCGGACATGAATGGTGCTCGCTGAAGAGATGTTCTTCCCCACCAATCACATCAACAATCGCATAACCTTCCGCTAAACGAAGGGCCGCTTCAATCGAATCGAATAGACGTGAACGACTCTTATCGCTCACAACGATACGGTCCACAACGATTTCAATATTATGTTTCTTATTCTTCTCAAGATTGAATTCTTCAGTAACTTCATGCATCTCGCCATCCACGCGAACACGCACATAGCCGTCTTTTTGAATCTTCTCGAAAACTTTCTTATGCTCGCCTTTCTTCTGAACGACAACCGGCGCCAACACTTGAATCTTTGTCTTCTCTGGCATCGCCATGACGCGGTTTACCATTTGTTCCAAGGACTGGCTTTCAATCGGCGTGCCGTCATTTGGACAGATCGGTTTCCCCACACGCGCATATAATAAACGCAAATAGTCATTAATCTCTGTCACCGTTCCGACTGTTGAACGCGGATTACGGGACGTTGTTTTTTGGTCGATGGCAATCGCTGGACTCAATCCGTCGATACTATCCACGTCTGGTTTGTCCATTTGCCCTAAAAATTGACGTGCGTATGCAGATAGACTCTCTACATAACGACGTTGTCCTTCTGCGTATAATGTATCAAACGCAAGCGAGCTCTTCCCTGACCCTGATAGTCCTGTAATCACGACAAACTGATCCCGAGGAATGCTTACATCAATATTTTTTAAATTATGAGATCGTGCACCATGCACGACAATATGGTCTTTTGCCATTTCTATACCTCTTTTTTAATCGATACCTCTATTGTATCAAACTTTCTACACGCGAACAAATGTTCTTACAATTTCACTTCGATTTCCACTGGACAGTGGTCGCTTCCTGTGACATCGCTACGAATATCGACTTCTTTTAGAAGCGGTGCGAGTGCTTCGGATACGACAAAATAGTCAATTCTCCATCCAATATTTCGTGCACGGGCGCCACCCATGTAGCTCCACCAGCTATAAGCCCCTACGGTATCAGGATGTAAGTAGCGGAACGCATCCACTAAGCCGCTTGCGACAACTTGGTCGAATTTCGCACGTTCTTCTTTGGTGAATCCGGCATTATTGACATTCGTTTTTGGATTAGCCAAATCGATTTCCTTATGGGCTACGTTCAAGTCGCCGCAGAAAATGACTGGTTTTGTCTCTTCTAGTTTCTTGATGTATGCGAGAAAATCATCTTCCCATACTTGGCGGTATGCAAGACGTGATAAGTCGCGCTTCGCATTTGGTGTATAGACGGTTACTAAGTAGAATTTCTCGAATTCGGCTGTAATCACACGTCCCTCTTGGTCATGTTCTTCAATGCCGATGCCATAAGTCACCGATAATGGTTTTACTTTGGTGAAGATGGCCGTTCCAGAATAGCCTTTTTTCACAGCCGAGTTGAAATACACATCATACTCGCTAAACTCCATCCCGAGTTCCACTTGTTCTTGTTGCGCCTTTGTTTCTTGTAGGCATAAAATATCTGGATTACTTTCTAATACATACTCTTGTAGAGCCCCTTTATTTAATACCGAACGAATTCCGTTCACATTCCACGTTGCTAATTTCATATTTTTCCCTCCATTACGTCCCTTCCATAGTAACAACTCTAGTGTCTTTTTGCGAATAAAAATAACCAGCAGAAAGCATTTCTGCCTCCTTCTGGTTATTTGAGTTTTTCTTTAAATTGTTTCAGTGAACCTTGATTTTCTTCCGGCAAGCATACATAGAAGCTTGTTTGTCCGTTTTCAGATTCGGCATACATCATCCCACCATGTGACTGTACAATGTTTTCGGCAATCGCCAAACCTAGTCCTGTTCCACCGGTTTCTTTGGAACGGGATGCTTCTGCGCGGTAGAAACGTGCAAAGAGTTGTTCTAATACTTCTTTCGAGATTGGATCTCCGGCGTTTCGAACGGCAATCGTAATGACACCATCGTTTTTTAAGACTTCCATCGTAATAACAGAATCTTCGTGACCGTATTTAATCGCATTCGATAAAAGATTATTAATCACACGCACCATTTTCTCGGCATCGAGTTCAAGCACCACATCACGGTTATTCGGCAAGACTTCAATCGCCATTTTTCGTTTTTGCGCCTCGAGTTCGAAGTCCGCTGCTACTTGCTCTAAGAAATTCACGATTGGAATATCATTGAGTCTAAGCGGTGCTCCGTTTGGACGAGTTGTCGTATATTCGAATAAGTCGTCTACGAGTAATTTCATTTGTTCTGCCTTCGAATAGGCGATTTCCGCATAACGCTTCGCATCGGCGCTCTCTACATTGGGTTGATTAACAATCAGTCCAAGATACCCAAGAATCGATGTCAGCGGTGTACGAATATCGTGCGATACATTTGTAATCAGTTCATCCTTCGATTTCTCAATCGCACGTTCATCCTCTAGCGCATTCACGGTCGAATCGACCAAGCGGTTAATCGAGTTTACGACTTGCCCCATGTCTCCGGATAAACGGAACGGAATGCGTCGGTCATACTGTCCGTCCGCGATTAAATGCAACTCCTCCAAAATATGGTTTAACTGCATTTGTTGGTATCTTCGCATCAAGCGCCAGTAAGTAAATGCCACAGCAAAAACGACCGATGTAATCGTGAAGATATTTTTGTAGAACGCAATTTGCTCCCGCTCGATATGCCATACTTCACGAGCAGAGAATTCCACTGAAATGAATCCTGGCTCATTAATCAGTTGGCTGACCATCACGAGAATCCCTAAGTACAAGAGGAACACGATACACAGCGTAACGATTCCTTCTAACACAAGTTCGCTGATTTCCTTTGGCGTGAGCGTTAAGAGTGTCGGTTCGTTTTTGACTTTTCGAAGGTGAAGAACTTTTTTATTATTTGTCTTCAATCTTGTAGCCTACTCCCCATACTGTTTCAATGACTTTTTCTCCGCCAGTCGCTTCGGCAATTTTATCGCGAAGGTGGCTTACGTGTACCATTACAGTTTTTGTTGAAACGATACTTTCTTGTTGCCATACTGTTTCGAAGATTTCATCTGCACTAAATACGCGGTTTGGATGGCTCGCAAGTAGGTATAGAATTCCGAATTCTAATACCGTTAATTGGATTTCAGTGCCATCTGTTGTTGTCACTTGGTGAGATTCTTTCTTAATCGTTAAAGGTCCAATCGTAATTTCTTCGTTAGCTGGGCCTTCTTGCGTAATCGTTGAGCGGCGTAATAATGATTTCACACGCGCAATGACTTCAAGTGGGTTGAATGGTTTTGTAACGTAGTCGTCGGCACCATTTGTTAACCCTTGGATTTTATCGATATCTGTTGATTTCGCGCTTAATAATAGAATTGGCAATTGTGCATTTTCTTTACGCACTTCATGCACCACTGAAATTCCGTCTAAGCGTGGCATCATAATGTCCAAGATAATCATATCGATATCTGGATACATTTTTAATTTTTCAAGGGCTTGTTTCCCGTCATAGGCTTTTACAATTTCATAATTTTCGTTCTTTAAGTAAATCGTCAATAATTCAACGATTTCGCGATCATCATCTACTACTAAAATTTTCATGAGCATTCCCTCTTTTCATTCTTTTTCTACTTTATCCTATTAAAAATAAAACATTTTTGCTAGTAATTTTTACGATTCTTGACTTTTACTTAATAAATTCCTAAGAAATGGCTTAAAAACGGCCTCCAACACGACCATCACGCGAAGTTTTGTTATAATAAAACACGAAGAACTCTAAAGGAGAATCGTATGACTCAATCACCTATTAGGCAGCAAACCATTCAATTGGTTGCGACACAAATTCCAAAAACTGAAAAACTCGAAGAAATGCTGACGCCGTTTGCGCTCGATGAGACACTGATTCGTCATCTCACAAAAGAAGAAGACGGGCCATTCGTTCACTTCTGGACGCTTGAAGATATCGTGATTCTTGGAATGACCGATACAAAGGTTCCTTATCTTGAACAAGGGCTAGAAAGACTGCGTGCCAACGGTTTTACGCCGATTGTTCGTCAAGCAGGCGGGCTGGCCGTTGTGAGTAACGAAGGCATCTTAAACATCAGCCTTCTCTTTAAAAATAAACAAATGCCAACGATTAACGAAGCCTACGAATGGATGCAACAACTTATCCAGGAGACTTTCCCAGAAGCGGAGGCGCTTGGTGGGATCGAAGCTTTTGAAGTAGCCGATTCCTACTGCCCAGGAGATTACGACTTAAGCATTCAAAATCGTAAAATTGCTGGGATTGCGCAACGCCGCTTAAAAGATGTGGTATGCGTTTCAATTTACCTCAGTGTCTACGGCGACCAAAACCGTCGTGGGCTTGTGGTTCGTGATTTCTATGACCACGCACTTCAAGGAGAAGAAACGAAATGGCATTTCCCAGAAGTCAACGCCGACAGCATGTGGAATATTAGCGACGCCCTTGGAATCGACCTCACGATTGAAGACGTTCAAGTCCGCGTCTTGCAGGCTTTAACGAAGCTTGGATGCACGCTGAAAGAGAACGAAACAGACTTTATTCATACTCCAGATTTCCAAAAAGCACTTGAGCGTTTTGTGAAACGACAATAATCCGTCAAAAAACGCGGTATAAAAGCATTTTAAAAGTCTGACCCTCTTGCTTTTCTACCGAAAATAGCATAAACTGAAAGTGCTTATGATAAAAATTCACAATCTAATCGAAAGAAGGCGTCAAACGCATGACTGAAGCATTTAAACGTGAAAAAGTATTTCGTGACCCAGTACACGATTATATCCACGTGCAACATCCAATTATTCTTGAATTAATTAATAGTCGTGAATTGCAACGACTCCGCAGAATCAAACAAACCGGAGCTTCCATGTATACTTTCCATACAGCGGAACACTCACGATTCTCTCACTCTTTAGGGGTATATGAAATCGCCCGTCGTATTTGCGACAACTTTGCTCGTAACTACGCAACAAAAGAAGAAGGAGACGGACTATGGGACGACAGCAATCGCCTTGTTGTACTCTGTGCTGCCCTCTTGCATGATGTTGGGCACGGACCATACTCACATACTTTCGAGAAAATCTTTGATACAAACCATGAACAAATCACTATCGACATCATCTTGTCTGAGGAAACGGAAGTCAATCAGATTTTACGTAAAGTCTCTTCTACATTCCCGCAAGAAGTGGCCAGCGTGATTCAAAAAACACATCCAAATCCTCAAGTGGTGCAATTGATTTCGAGTCAAATCGATGCAGACCGTATGGACTACTTACTTCGTGACGCTTATTTCACAGGGGTAAACTACGGAACCTTCGACCTTACACGTATCCTTCGTGTGATTCGTCCGTATAAAGGCGGCATTGCTTTTACCTATTCAGGAATGCACGCGGTAGAAGACTACATCGTGAGTCGTTATCAAATGTACATGCAAGTGTACTTCCACCCAGTTTCTCGCGGGATGGAAGTCGTGTTAAATCATTTATTGAAACGCGCTTCTGCTTGCTACCACTCAGAATTGAATCCATTAAGACACTCTGCAACGTTCTTGAAACCTTTCTTCGAGGGAACATGGACATTGGAAGACTACTTACGTCTCGATGACGGCGTATTGAACACATACTTCTCTCACTGGTTACTAGAAGAAGATGCCATCTTGAGTGACTTGTCAGATCGTTTCATCAACCGTCGTCCGTTCAAATCGGTGCCATTTAACCGTACAAACGATGGCGCCCAAATCGAACGCATGAAACAAATCGTAGAAGAAGTTGGGTTCGATCCAGAATACTACACTGCCATTAACAACAGTTTCGACTTACCATACGATTTCTATCGTCCAGATTCGATTAAACCAAGAACGCAAATCGAGCTTGTAGAACGCAATGGTAATATGGTTGAGTTGTCTCAAGTCAGTTCGATTGTAGATGCTATTTCCGGAAAAGTACGTGGTGACGAACGCCTCTACTTCCCTCGCGAAATGGT
>CAJZJY010000013.1 GCA_916050055.1 uncultured Streptococcus sp. | reverse complement strand
ATTAAAGAAGCATAAGAGGGACGAAGATGGAAGTTGTGATTGTCTTGGGAGGACCAAACACTAAAGAGAACATCAAGGCGCTCTTAGAAAACCGATACGGTAAGGCCTATGAAGACTTCCGTTTTGTCGGAGTCGATGGTGGCGCTCTTCGCTTATTAGATCAACACCTTCCCATGGAAGTAGCGATTGGGGACTTTGATTCTGTCACAAAAGAACAGCGCGACTTGATTCATGAAGCAGCGGGTACTATTGTCCAGCTCCCTTCTGAAAAAGACGATACTGATTTTGAGGCAGCCTTGCTATGGGTGAAGGAGCATTACGAAGAGACACCGATTCATGTACTCGGTTCCTTTGGCGGGCGAGTGGATCATGCGATTAGTACCTTATGGACGATGATGCGACCAGACTTAGCACCGCTCATTCCGTATGTGGTGTTTGAGGATGCAACGAATGTCGTGAATTTCATCCAGCCAGGCACATACACGATTGAAAAGATGGACTTTACGAAGTACCTTTCCTTTATTAGTATGACTCCTGTGGAAAATGTCACCCTCGTAGATGTCAAATACACGCTCGATTCAAAAAGCTACGCGTACCCAGTGGCTCTTGTCAGCAATGAGTTTACAAGTGACAAGATGACCATCTCCTTTACAAAAGGACTCATCTTAGTAGCCCAAACCCGAGATCATTGGAGATAAAACAAAACAGCGCACAATTAGGATGAATTACCTACACCAAAACCAAAAAGAAAAAATAATTAAATCCTTCGCTTGTAGAGCTGGGAATTTATAATTTGACAAGGAGGAAACATGAATTTTAATAGGATGATTCCCGAATTGTCAGTTTTTGATATTGAACGGACTAAAAAATTTTATAGAGAATTAGGATTTAAAATTGAATATGAACGTACTGAAGATAAATTTGTTTTCATGTCATTTCAAGATAGTCAGTTTATGTTTGAACAAATTCACGATGATGGTTGGAATATAGGGGAACTAGTATATCCATTAGGAAGAGGAATCAATTTTTCAATAGCTGTTGATGATATTGAAGAGCTTTATAAATTAGTGAATCATTTGAATATAGAATTATACAGAGAACTAACTAGAAACATATATCAAGTTAATGGAATAGAAGAAATGCAAATAGAGTTTTTAATACAAGATCCAAATGGGTATTTGTTGAGATTTACAAATTAACAAATACCAGTTTGTCTAATTAAATATAAAACACAAAGACGATAGAAAAATCAAAAATCTATCGTCTTTTTTCATGCCTATTTTCAATTTATATTGCGATCAATAAACGAGTTCACAATATTAGTTGAAATCCCAAAATTCACTTATAAGTGAATTTTGGAATTTTTACGTGCGCTGTTATTTTCAAAGAGAGGTGCTCTATATTTCTTACAGCTAAGCCTTTTTCGGAAATTGCAAATCCAACAAACTTCAGAATTTACAAATGATGTAAATAGATTTCATTTTATTGAGAAGCCTTCAAAGCGTATAACAATGGGCTTTTCACAAACTCCATTTTTTTGAAAGTTAACTCAAAAAAGCACATTTCTCTAACCTCATGAAAAGCACCACCCATGGTTCCTTGGTTTCCTGGCATTAATCTCAGGTAAAGTAGAGTTGAAAAGAGTGGTGAACTCTAACTCTTTGGATTATAAGAGGCTTGAAAAGAGCGAATTTTCCTAAAGACGGAAAAAGATATTTGAGGATATAGCGGTTAGTGTAATGAATAAGTAACCAATGTGAATTACCAAGGGTTAGCGACTCGTCGCTTATCCTTGGTTTGAAGCTTGGTAGGCAAGGAGACCACAGGCTCCTGCCGGTACCATTACACTAAATTCCGCTATACATTCCTTCAAATATCTTTGAATGTCTTTTAGCAGTTTCATTTATCTTTTCAAGCCTTCGGCTTATTTATTTTTAGAAAAACAAAAAGAGCTTAGGGATATCGCCTAAGCTCTTTTTAATAGTGCTCTGTATTAAACACGTTCTACTTTACCTGATTTTAATGCACGAGTTGAAACCCATACTTTTTTAGGCTTGCCATCGATTAAAACACGAACTTTTTGTAAGTTTGGTTTCCAAGTACGACGGTTAGCGTTCATAGCGTGAGAACGAGTGTTACCTGTTTCAGCACGACGTCCAGTGAAATAACATACTTTAGCCATTGTTATTCTCCTCCTTTATTTAATTCATTATCAGCTGATATAATTTTGAACTAAATCATATACTTAAATAATTTAGCATAGTTGACCTTAGATTGCAAGCGTACTGGTTAATGAGTTTCTAAGAGGGTTAAAAATTGGTAAAAGGCTAGGTAAACCGCTTGGAATATGATATTATAGTATAGAAATAATGTGTCAATCTGTCTAAAAAATAGACAGACACCTTTATACATTTAAGGGAGGTATTTGTATGACAGTAAAAATTCAAACAGAAAATGGACAAATTGAACTTAGCAATGAAGTGATTGCAACGGTTGTTGGTGGGGCCGCTACAGATAACTATGGTGTTGTTGGTATGGCAAGCCGCAATCAAATCCGCGACAACTTTAATGAAATCTTGAAGAAAGAAAACTTCACTCGTGGAGTTGTGATTCGTCAAGAAGACGATGGTGTTGCAGTGGATGTATACATTATTGTAGGTTATGGTACAAAAATTTCTGCGATTTGTAGAAACGTACAAGAACAAGTGAAATATAACTTAGAAACAATGTTAGGATTTGCTGCAAAAACAGTGAATGTCTATGTTCAAGGAGTTAAAATCATCGAAGCGTAATGCTTGTTGATTCTAGTCAGGAGGAAGTAAGAATAATATGGCAACTATGAAAACTATTACGGCTCAAGATTTCCGCGCAATGGTGGAAATCGGTGAAATGCGTTTATCTGAAAATGCAGAATTCGTAAACTCATTAAACGTATTCCCAGTACCAGATGGAGACACAGGGACAAACATGATGCTCTCATTCAAATCTGGTGCGGAACGTGTTGCGAACTCTACAGCAACAACTGTAGGTGATTTAGCACAAGATTTAGCAAAAGGATTATTAATGGGTGCTCGTGGGAACTCAGGAGTTATCTTATCTCAATTATTCCGTGGTTTCTCTAAAGCCGTTGTCGGTAAAGAAGAAATCACTGGTGAAGAATTAGCGCAAGCATTTACGAACGGTGTGGAAACTGCTTATAAAGCGGTTATGAAACCTGTAGAAGGTACAATCCTTACTGTTGCTCGTGAATCAGCTAAACGTGGTGTACGTAAGTTAGAAACTTCAAACGACATCATCGAAGTAATGGGATCTGTTTTACGTGGTGCTGAAAAAGCATTAGCGAAAACTCCAGATTTATTACCAGTATTAAAAGAAGTTGGCGTAGTGGACTCAGGCGGTCAAGGTCTTGTATTCATTTACAACGGATTCTTCGAAGCATTAACAGGGGAAGCAGTTCCTGTTCAATCGTTACAAAGCAATAAAATCGATTTAACTTCAGTGGCTCACCACGAAGCAGGCGTTGACTACGAACACGTATCAACAGGCGACATCAAATTCGGTTACTGTACTGAAATCATGGTGAAAATCGGTGAAGGCGAAACAGTCGTAGATACATTCGACTACGATACTTTCCGTAACTATTTAAACGAACTTGGAGATTCTTTATTAGTAGTAGCTGACGATGAAATCATCAAAGTACACGTGCATACAGAACATCCAGGTGAAGTTATGAACTACGGACAACGCTTCGGTTCATTAATGAAAGTGAAAGTGGACAACATGCGCTTGCAACACGAAGAAGTGTTAAAAACAGACTACACTGCAAAAGTTAAAGAAGCAGCGCAAAAACAAAAAGCGGAATACGGAATCGTAGCGGTTGCTGCAGGTGAAGGGATTCAAGAATTATTCAAGAGCATGGGTGTAACGACAATCATCAACGGTGGTCAAACAATGAACCCAAGTACAGAAGATATTCTTCAAGCGGTAAAAGAGGCGCATGCTGAAAAAGTCATCGTATTACCAAACAACAAAAACATTCAAATGGCTGCAAACCAAGCGGCTGAAGTATCAGAAGATGCTGCAGTTGCCGTTGTTGCAACTCGTACGATTTCAGAAGGGTTAGCTTCATTATTAGCCTTCAATCCAGAAGCAAGCTTAGAAGAGAACCAAGCTGCAATGAGCGAACAAATGGCTCTTGTATCAAGTGGTCAAATTACGAATGCTGTTCGTGATACAAACATTGATGGCGTTGAAATCAAAACTGACGACTTCATGGGGATTGTAGATGGCAAGATTTTAGTAAGTATTGCGGACCGTAAGGAAGCAACTCTTGCGACAATCGATAAGATGATCAATGACGATTCAGAGATCCTAACAATCATCTATGGCGAAGACGCAGAAGCAAGCGAAGTGGAAGAAATCACTGAAGCTGTAGAAGCGAAATACCCTGATGTAGAGGTTGAAGTCCATGAAGGAAACCAACCAGTATACACTTACTTATTATCTGTAGAATAATAAAAAGAAAATTAAAAAGAGTACTAATATCCTTCCGGATATTCTCTATAGTCATCATTAAAGCTGTAACGGGACAAGCCTTGGTCTTGTCCCTTTCGAGCCTCAAACAGATGCTAAGAAATAAATTTCTAAGCATCTGTAATTCGCATCGAATACTAGTCGCTATGATGATGACTATAGAATCCGGTAAGGATATTTTTGTACTCTTTTTTTTACATAAGTAAATGTATATGGTGGCCGGGACACTACACCAGGAGAATTGCGCTTAGTGTGAACTCGAATCTGCATGATTCTCCGTACTCCTCAAGGATCTCTATTCAACAATAAGTAAGTGTAACTGGTTGGTTTTCGTGCTCACATCAGGGGATTTCGCTTTGACAGAGAGTACTTTCTTGTTTTCGCGTGCTTCTGAGTCTTCGCTCGCCTCAAAATGGGAAAAAAGGAACGGAGTGAGTGCTCCTCAGCATTTCTAGTGCTGTAAGGGTCAATGAGGGGCAGAGCTGCACTTAGTGGAATTCACATCAAAACACCCTGCACTGTAGGGTTCAAGGAGAGAGGAAGAAAAATGAGGGAGGGAAGTGCTTTGAAATATTCCTGGGAATCCTTTCGGATTCTATATTCGCATGAATAGCGAGCGTACTCGATGCGAATTACTGATACTTGGAAAGAATTTCCTAGTATCAGTTTGAGGCTCGAGAGGAAAGGAGACAGTAGGCTCCTTCCGGTACAGCTATTCACGCGAATATGAAGACATCCGAAAGGATGAAAGGAATATTTAGTACAAATTTTCTAACTCCTCCCTCACTTTCCTTCCTCTTGACGATTAAAGAGAACATGAATTACACTTATTAAAGTAGAAAGGATGTGATTGGATGAATGAAGTCTTTCAAAGTGTGCAAGTCTTGCCAGGCGTTGGACCAAAACGATTAGAACCATTAGCCGAACTGGGCATCGAAACAGTCTATGACTTGTTAACGCATTTCCCATTTCGTTATGAAGATATTCAAATTCGTGATGTAAATACTATCATGGACCAAGAGAAAGTCACGCTAAAAGGGCTTGTGGCGACACAACCGGTTGTGAGCTATTACGGCTTCAAGAAGAACCGTTTGGCGTTTCGCATGGCGATTGACCAGCAAGTCATCCAAGTTGCGTTCTTTAATCAGCCGTATTTAAAAGATAAAGTCGTTCAAGGCGAAGAGATTGCTATCTACGGGAAATGGGATGCAAAGCGCTCTACTTTGATGGGGATGAAAATCTTATCGAACCGAAACGTGGAGGACGAAGAAGGCGACCAAGTTGAGGCGGTTTATCGCACGAATAAATCGTTGAAGCAGGCGACGATTCTCAAACTCGTTCATACGGCGATGGATCGTTTTGAAGATAAAATTCCAGAAGTATTGCCGCAAGAGTTAACGGCGTCGCACCACCTGATGGGGCATCGGGATGCTGTACGGGCAATGCATTTTCCAAAAGATGAACTGGAAAGACAGAGTGCGCAATATCAGCTCGTCTACCAGGAGCTCTTCTTATATCAACTGCGCTTGCAATGGATGCGTCAGAAGCGTCATCAGCAAACCAAAGGGCAAGCGGTGCTGTATGATAATGCCGCGTTGAAGGCCTTTATTCAGACGTTGCCATTTGAACTAACAGATGGGCAAAAGAAAGTCGTGAATGAGATTTGCTTTGACCTGCGCGCGCCTTATGAGATGAATCGTCTCTTGCAAGGGGATGTAGGGAGCGGGAAGACGATTGTGGCGACGATTGCCATGGTTGCAACGGCTCTAACAGGCAAGCAAGCGGCGCTTATGGTTCCAACAGAAATCTTAGCGGAACAACATATGTTAACGATTGAAAAATTAATTCAAGGGACATCTTTGAAGGCAGTGTTGTTAACGGGAAGTATGAATCGTTCGCAGAAGAAGCGAAAAGAGTTACTCGCGCAAATCGAGAGTGGCAAGGCGAACCTCATTATCGGGACACATGCCTTGTTCCAACAAGATGTGAACTTTAAAGAGTTAGCCTTTGTCGTGATTGACGAACAGCATCGCTTCGGGGTGCAACAACGTCAGGCGCTCGCTGGAAAAGGAGCGGGCGTGAACGTGCTTCAAATGACGGCAACGCCAATTCCGCGTACGCTTGCGATTACGGCTTTCGGGGAAATGGATACTTCTATTTTGAGTGAAATTCCTCGTGGTCGCCAGCCTATCAAGACGTCTTGGGTTCGCGAGCAGGAAATGGAGCAGATTTTTAACTTCGTGGAACGTCAAATTCAAGAAGGGCGACAAGCGTATATGATTTCGCCACTGATTGAAGAGTCGGAACATCTCGATGTGCAAAATGCCGAAGAGATTTACCGCATGATTTCAGCACATTTCTCAGACCGCGTGAAAGTGGGACTCCTACACGGGAAGATGCCGTCGGAAGAAAAAGAAGCGGTGATGGCGGACTTTAAAGCCAACAAGCTACAAGTACTCGTCTCCACAACGGTGATTGAAGTTGGGGTGGACGTACCAAATGCCACAGTGATGGTGATTTTAGATGCGGACCGATTCGGGTTAGCGCAACTCCATCAATTGCGTGGACGTGTCGGCCGTGGACAACATGCTTCAAGCTGTATTTTAGTGGCGAGTCCAAAGACCGAAAATGGGAAAGAACGCATGCGCATTATGTGCGAGTCGACGGACGGATTTTATCTCAGTCAAAAAGACTTGGAGCTCCGTGGTTCTGGGGATGTATTTGGGGTAAAACAGTCCGGTATTCCAGACTTTAAGATTGCCGATTTAATACGAGATTATGATATACTAGAACAAGCACGTAAAGATGCAATCCTTTATGCCTCGGAAGATCCAGCAGGAGAAAAAGCCGAGACAAAACGCATGAAGGCATTTATCGAACAAACAACGAAAGAAATCAATGGATAACTTCAGGGCCACTTGGCTAGAAGAGGAGGAACAACAATGGTAAGAATTGCAATTGACGCGATGGGTGGAGATAACGCTCCTAAAGAAATCGTCCAAGGGGTCGTCCTTGCAGCAAAGGAAATGCCAACTGTCGAGTTTCAATTATACGGAGACGAAGCAAAAGTGAACGCATGCTTGGAGGAATCCCTTCCAAATATTCGCGTGATTCACTGCTCAGAAAAAATCAACTCTGATGACGAACCAGTTAAAGCGATTCGCTCGAAGAAAGACGCTTCAATGGTCGTTGCCGCTAAAGCTGTTAAAGAAGGGGAAGCCGACGCGCTCTTCTCTTGCGGAAATACAGGGGCTCTTCTAACGGCTGGTTTATTAGTGGTTGGCCGTATTAAAGGAATCGACCGTCCTGGATTAATGCCGGTGTTGCCTGTTCTTGGAAAAGAAAACCGTCAATTTATTATGATGGACGTTGGTGCGAACGCGGAATGTAAACCGAAAAACGTTCATCAATTCGGTATTCTTGGTAGCTACTATTCAAAATACGTTCTTGGCTACGAAAATCCATCAGTTGGTTTATTAAATAACGGAACTGAAGAAGGAAAAGGGAACGAACTTGCAAAAGAAGTTTACGGACTCTTGAAAGAAGACGATAGCTTAAACTTTGTCGGGAACGTGGAAGCTCGTGACATCTTAACGGGCGCTGCGGATGTGGTTGTGACAGACGGATTTACAGGAAACGCCGTATTGAAAACAATCGAAGGAACAGCGCTTGCGATGATGGGTCTTCTAAAAGAAGGCATCAAAGGGCAAGGAATCCAAGGGAAACTTGGAGCGCTCTTATTGAAGAATACGTTCTACGGATTAAAGAATACATTAGACTACTCACAATTCGGGGGTGCGGTACTCTTTGGTCTTAAGGGAGCAGTCGTGAAATCACACGGTTCTTCAAAATCAGATAGTGTGTACCATGCGATGAAACAAATCGACACAATCGTATCCAGTGGAGTAATCAACGACTTAGTTGCTCACTTTGAACAAGCAACGGAATAAAGAAATAAGGCTCTCTTCTATCATAGAAGAGAGTTTTTTGATAATATTTATAAATTTCATAAAGTCGTAATAAATTCTTAGGAATTCTAGCGAAAAAAGGGTACAATAGATAAGTACATAAAGTTGCGGACGCGACTAAAGGAGGAAAGCCTATGTTCAAAGAAGTGAACGAGCAAATCTTAAAATTAATCGAGAAGAATAGTCGTTTAACACCAGAAGAAATTGCCTCTTTATTAGAAATTGACGTGGATGAAGTGAAACGTCGTATTAAAGAGATGGAAGAAGCAAAAATTATTTGTGGCTACCATACATTAATCAACTGGGAAAAAACAGATAACGTGAATGTTTCAGCGATTATCGAATTAAAAGTAAATCCTCAAAAAGGAAAAGGGTTCGACCGTATTGCGGAAAAAATCTATCATTTCCCAGAAGTGGAAGCAGTCTACTTAATGTCAGGTGGATATGATTTCATGGTGCAATTGAAAAAAGCGCCAATGCGTGAAATCGCGAACTTCGTATCTTCACGTCTTTCAGTGATTGAAGAAGTACAATCTACTAAAACACATGTTGTATTAAAACAATACAAAGATCACGGCACAATGTTTGTCGGTAAAGCAGATGATAAACGTCAGGTGGTTACTCCATGAATTTAGAAAATATGTTAAACAATAAAATTAAGGACTTGAAACCTTCAGGAATTCGTCGTTTCTTCGATATGGCGAGTGAATACAAGGATATTGTTTCCCTAGGGGTTGGAGAGCCTGATTTTGATACGCCTTGGCATATTCGTCAAGAAGCGATTAAAGCGTTGCAAGAAGGCCGTACATTCTATACAGCTAATGCAGGGTTAAAAGAGCTTCGTGAAGAAGTATGTATCTTTACAGAAGGCCGTCACGGGGTGAAATATGACCCAATGCACGAATGTGTCATCACCGTTGGAGGAAGTGAAGCCGTTGATATTTCAATGCGTGTTCTCTTGAACCCAGGGGATGAAGTGATTATTTGTGACCCAGGTTACGTTTCATACGTTCCAGCAGTTACAATGGCCGATGGAACTCCTGTGATTCTTCCGTTAAAAGAAGAAAACCAATTCCGTATCACGCCAGAAGATTTAGAAGCTGTGATTACACCGAAAACAAAAGCGATTTTAATGAACTTCCCAAATAACCCAACTGGGGCGATTATGGAACGTGAAGACTTAGAAGCGGTTTGTGAAGTGTTGAAACGCCACGACATTATCGTTGTTTCTGACGAATTATACGGAGAATTAACATATACAGGTAAACCTCACGTGTCTGTTGTCGAAATCGATGGCATGCGTGATCGTACGATTTTAATCGGAGGATTCTCAAAAGCATTTGCGATGACTGGATGGAGACTTGGATATGCCTTAGCACCAGCAACCATCATGGAACAAATGTATAAGATTCACCAATTTGCGATTATGTCAGCACCAACACTTAGCCAATATGCGGGTGTGGATGCGCTTCGTAATTCAGATGATGATATTGCAGAAATGCGCGATAGCTACAACCAACGTCGCCGTTACTTGGTGAAACGTTTCAAAGACCTAGGCATTCCTTGCTTTGAACCATTTGGAGCTTTCTATATCTTCCCAAATATCTCTCAATTCGGTTTGAGTTCTGAAGAATTCGCAATGCGCTTAGTAGAGGAAGAACGTTTAGCTGTTGTTCCAGGAACAGCCTTTGGGGACTCAGGGGAAGGATTCCTACGTATCTCTTACGCATACTCAATCGAGGACTTGAAGACAGCGTTAGATCGTATCGAACACTTCATTACGAAGTTGAGAAATGAAAAATAATTCAATCAAATAACTACGCTTCTTTTGGAATTGCAGAATTTCAAAAGAGGCGTTTTTTATTGATTAAAAATCGATTAAAATAAATTTACTAGTGGTTAGGGTTGTGCTACACTATGCTTACTAAAAGAGAGGAGACTGTGCTTGAAAGAACGTTTTACCAAGTTTATTGATACGATTATCGCGCTTGATAAGGGTGACCATACATTAACCGATAAGCAATGGATGAAGAAGCAAAGATGGCTCTTCGCCTTGAAGCTGTTTTGGGTGATTGTGCTTGTGGCGACCTTCCTTCTAGCCATTAATGTCTCCATCAGTTATTTTGTCTATTTCTTCTATTTTGTGAGTATACTCTTTATTCTTACAAAAATATTAGAGTATTTTATTGATCGAAGAGTGGCGCAATTAGCCGAGGAGGAATAGGAAAAAGAATGAGAGTGGTGTATTTTATTATCGCGTGGATTTCGCTAGCGCTGGGGTTAATTGGAATTGTGCTCCCAGTACTTCCGACGACACCGTTTCTACTGCTGACAGTGGTATGTTTTTCAAAGAGTTCTACTCGTTTTGAAGAGTGGTTTCAACAGACAAAACTGTATCAACTATATGTCGCAGATTACCGTGAAACGAAGTCAATTGCGCGCAGTCGTAAAAAGAAAATTATTGTTTATATCTATATTTTAATGGCCATTTCCATTTACTTAGCTCCGATTTTAGCGGTGAAAATTGGACTTGGCGCGCTGACAGTTTTTATTACTTACTATCTATTTTGTGTAATTCCGGATAAAAAATAAGGAGTGTTTCAGATGGTTGAGAAGTTTAGAGAGTTAATAGAAGATTATAAAGTGACAAAGAATCCTGGTGAAGATTTCGTTTTTTGGTATATTCACGGTGTAGCGCCCTTTAATTTTCGTTATGTAGTGGCCGTAGGGATGATTCTTTGTATTGCTGCACTCTACTATAATATTCAATACGCGCTCACAACAGTGCTCATTTTATGGCTCATTGCCGTTATGATTACCATCGCTGAAATAGTGTATCGAAAACGAAAACAATAATAGGAGTAGCAAAAGAATCTAGTTTATTCTAGGTTCTTTTTTTTACCTATCCTTAGGAAGAAATTTCAGGGGCAATTTCTGAAGAACTCTTTGAGAAATAGCGCGAATAGGACTATAATTTAAATGTATAAACAAAGTAAATGGAGGTAGTTTTTATGAGATTTGACCAAGAACATGATTCATGTACAACGATTCTTGTCGGAAAGAAGGCCAGCTACGATGGTTCAACGCTAGTAGCGCGTACAGAGGACTCATGTAATGGAGAGTTCACTCCAAAGAAATTCATTGTGGTACGTCCAGAAGACCAACCACGTCACTATAAAGCAGTGATTTCAGGATTTGAAACAGATTTACCAGACAATCCTGTTCGCTATACGGCCATGCCAAATGCTATCAATAACGAAGGCATCTGGGGAGCTGCAGGGATTAATGCTTATAATGTTGCGGTGAGTGCGACAGAAACGATTTCGACAAATCCGCGTGTATTAGGGGCCGACCCACTCGTGGAAACAGGGATTGGGGAAGAAGACATCTTCACATTGGTGTTGCCTTATATTAAAACAGCGCGCGAAGGGGTCGAACGTCTTGGACACTTCCTTGAAACAGCAGGAACCTATGAATCAAACGGAATTGCGATTTCCGATGTGAATGAAATCTGGTGGTTAGAATCGATTGGAGGACATCACTGGATGGCACGCCGTGTACCTGATGATGCGTATGTGGTAAATCCAAATCAACTCGGCAGCGACTTCTTTGATTTTGAAGACAAAGAAAACTTTATGTGCGACCCTGATTTGAAAGACTTTATGATTCGTCACCACTTGAACTTAAACTTTGACGGCGAATCGTTCAATCCACGGTACGCATTCGGTTCCCAACGCGACAAAGACCGCTTGTATAACACGCCTCGTGCTTGGGATATTCAACGCATGTTCAATCCGGAAGTGGAACAATCTCCAACGAGTTTCGAGATTCCATGGGCGCGCGTTCCATACCGCAAGATTACAGTCGAAGATGTGAAAGAATCGATGAGTACGCATTATCAATTTACGCCATATGATCCATATGGAAACTTAGGCGATGGTAAGAGCAATCGTCGTTTCCGTACGGTAGGGATTAATCGTACGAGTCAAACGGCCATCTTACAAATTCGTCCAAATCGTCCGCATGATACAACAGGAATTCAGTGGGTATCGTATGGGTCAATGCCATTTACAACGGCTGTTCCATTCTTTACACAAGTGGACACAACGCCTTCATATTTCGCCAATACGACTGCGAAGGTTTCAACGGATTCCTTCTACTGGTCAAGCCGCTTAATTGCGGGGCTTGCAGATGCGCATTATTTGGAACATCAAGCGGATATTGAAAGTTATCAAAAGAACACATTATCTCGAGGGGAAGCCATGATTGCAAAAGTCGATGCAAAACTTGAAAAAGGGGAAGTGGTCGACTTCGAAGCGGAAAATCAACAAATGAGTGACTTCATCGAAGAAAAGACAGCTGCATTACTCGATAAGGTATTGCTTCGTGC
>CAJZJY010000012.1 GCA_916050055.1 uncultured Streptococcus sp. | reverse complement strand
ATCTATCGCTGTGACTGGAGTTCAGACGTGTGCTCTTCCGATCTTAAACATAACGTTTGCCACCTTTTTCGATTGCTGGTGCAGCTGTCATAGACCATTTGAATCCTTCTGCACGAGGTGCTTTAGCCATTTCCCCAACTACCCAAGTACCGTTTGGCATGAATAAAGCTTTGTTGTCTAAGATTAATTGTTGGTTCTTAGTGAAGCTTTGTGGGTTTGCGTTCGCTACTGTTGAAGGTTCAACGTTTTGTAAGAATGTTCCTAATGCATCGAAAGCTTTAGTTGCGCCTTCAGAAGTGAATGCTCCTGTGTCATATTTCATTGCTTTGTTGAATAAATCAACGCCACCAGCGTTAGCTAATAATGCTGGGAAGAAGCTATCTAAGTATCCAGATACTGGATAAGTGAATAATGAAATGCCATCTTTCTTAGCTTTTTCAGCTAATTCTTTCATACCAGGCATATCTTTTGGAACTTCCCAACCTTTAGATTTGAATAATGCTTCGTTGTAGAATAATCCTGTTGGAGCGTAGAACATTGGTGCTAAGTAGTGTTTTCCGTCTCCGTAAGGGTCAGTTACTGTTGATCCTAATACATTGTTTAATAATTTTTCAGAAACTTTTTTGTCTTCGCCGTAAACTTTCTTATCGAATAAATCAGAAAGGTCAGCTAAAGCTTTTTCTTTAATTAATGTTTCTGGTAAAGCTTTTTTACGTCCTAAAGCTAACATTACGATATCTGGGTAATCGCCAGCTTTCATTTGAGGCGTAATTTTTTCTTCGATTTCCTTATCTTGAGTCAATTCCACTTTAACGTTTGGATTTGCCTCTTCATAAGCTTTGATGATTGCTGGCCACATTTCTGCGCCGTAACCACTTTCTAAGGCAGCTAATTTAAGAGTAACTTTCTCTTTAGCAGCTCCTTGTTGAGTAGTTGAATCTGTCTTACTAGTGCTGTTGCTATTATTTCCGCAAGCTGCTAAAGATACAGCTGCTAATAATGCTGCGCTTGATAGTAATACTTTCTTTTTCATGTTGTCTCCCCCTAGTTCTATTACTTTTTAAGACACTTTTAGTTTACAACGAAAAAACCGCTTTCACAATAACTATTTTGCTTTTGACTTGTACTATTTTGCTCTCTTTGGAAACGGTGTCATGTTTCATAATTTCGATAAAGCGCTAAAAAAACCTATCTACAAAAGGATTTCTCGTGTAGATAGGTTTCATTTTGTCTATTTTATTTAATTGGTAAAAACTTCTTCAAAATCACCATTGTTTGGTCCATAATGACTCCACTGATGATTAAAGAGACAACTGGTCCAATCGTTGGCCATTGCCCCAAAATTGCGGCGATAATGACACAGCTCGCATCAATGAAGAACTTATTTTTAGGAATGGATGTTTTGAATTTTTCATGTAAGGCAAGTGTTGCGGCAATATACGGTCCAACTCCCAGTTCTGCTAAAGCATACACTGCACATCCCATAGCAATTAAGGCAATCCCTACAACCATGGCCACTACTTTTACGGTTATATCCATTTCGGCAAGAGCTCTAAAATCAAACAGTTCAATAAAGAAGCTTTGTAAGAACATCCCTACAACTGTTCCAAATCCAATATATCTCCAGTTGATACTTAGCGTAATGGCAAGAAAGACAAGGGAAACAATGATATTACTTGTTCCCATATCCAATCCAAAGGTGCGATTTAACCCTTCCCACACAAGAACGATAACGTCAGCTCCTAATGTACTAGATCCCGCCATCTTCGCGCCAAGTCCAATCAAGAAACAGGCGATGATCAGTAATATTAATCGAAGTTTTAAATAATCTGTTTTCAATCTCATTCTCCTTATTTGGCCCAGTTTTCAGGACTCCACATCCGTCCATCCAATTCACCATGTGCTTGTTCAATTCGTTTTGCTTGCTCTAATAGAAGAGTTTTTGCAGCCACAAGCAATGCGCGTTCTTTATAGTCTTTTTCTTCTAGAATCCACGCATCAAGAAGACAGATTTTCTCAATAATCTCCATATTGACTCTCCTCCCAATTACTTAGATGCATCTCGAGTTCCAATCTTTCATCCTGGTTCTCCTTGATCCACTCCGCGATCTGTTCCCAGTGTGCACCAGGCAATGCTTGTGCTCGTTTGATAAACCACTCTTCGGTTTCTTTTAATGTTCCGTAATTCTCTTTCGTCACGTATTGTAAATACTCAACGAGTAACGCTTGTTTTGCCTCTTCAGTCATATAATCAAACTGATGCACTTCGAAAATTGGCAAATAGGTCCACCCCATCGCATTGGCCAACGCTTGGAAAGGGCGCAAGAGTTCCGAAATCGTGAATTGCTCTTTTCCTCCTGCACGGAAGGCTTCTTCTTTCACCCCGAGTGTCACAACGATTCCGAGTTCCTTTATTTGTTTTGCAAAAGGTGCACTCTTACTCATCACCGTATCGATCCATTCCTTCATGACAGAAGGCGCTTGGTACCAATACATCGGGAATTGAAGAATCAAGCGTTCGGCCTCGGAGTCTGCCAAGGCTTTTTCTTCATCCGATTTTGTAAAATGCGGTTTCGCTTCACTCCACACTTCGTCCAAGTGACGAACTGTTACAGCTTCTTCCCCTTTTACGGTTGCGAGGAAAAACTGTTGAGCTGACGACGAATGAACCGTTGGATGGCTAATCACCACCATTGTTTTCATATTACGCGTTTCCTTTCTGTGAGAGTACTTCTAAGAGAGCATTTGTGTTGTCGACAAAATACTGAATCGCAAACGGTAATGCTGCATCATCCACTAAGAATGCTGGGTGATGCCATTCGCGTGGACAGCCTGTTCCAATAAAGACGAAACATCCTGGAACGTGTTCCATATAATTAGCGAAATCTTCCGCTCCTAAAGTCACTTCCGGTGTCACCACTGTCGCAAATTTCTCCGTCACACTTTTAACGACTTTTGTAACAGAAGCATCATTATGCACGACTGGTGGCGTTAAAATCCATTCAATACTTCCTTTTTGCCCGTAAATATCTGCAGTTTGGACAATCATCTTCTCGAACTGCTCGGTCATTTTGCGTTCGACTTCTTTATTAAACGTACGAATCGTTCCTTCAAAAAATACTTTCTCTGGAATCACATTCCATGTATTTCCTGCTTCGATATGCGATACGCTTAATACCACTGGTTCTAGTGGAGACGTATGACGAGCAACGATGGCTTGAGCGTTCGCAATCACTTGGCAAGCCGTCACGATTGGGTCGTTCCCATTGTGTGGTGCTGCCGCATGCGTTCCTACTCCTGTAATTTCGGCTTTGAACTGACCGACTGCTGCCATAAGTGGTCCTTCCTTCACTCCAATCGTTCCAACTGGAAGTTCTGGTTTGTTATGGAAACCAATAATGGCATCGATTCCCTCAAGCACGCCTTCAGAAATCAATGCGCGTGCTCCTTGGTTACTCTCTTCTGCTGGTTGGAAAATAAAACGAACTTTCCCTTGTAATTTATCTTCTTGCGCCTTCAACACTTGAACGGCTCCAAGTAGGCTTGCTGTATGGAAATCATGTCCACACGCATGCATCGCTCCTTCATTTTTCGAAGCGTAGTCTAATCCCGTTTGTTCCACAATCGGCAAGGCGTCGATATCGGCGCGTAAGGCCAATGTTGGGCCATTGTCGTTTCCGATTTCTGCCACGACTCCTGTTTTTGATTGTAAATCCCAGCATTTAATCCCCATCGTTTCTAGGGCTTTACGGATATAACGAGTCGTTTCGACTTCCGTTCCGGATACTTCTGGATACATATGTAAATGACGACGATGTGCCGTTGCTGTTTTGATGACTTCGTTTGTAATCATAATTCTCTCCCCAATCTGTTTCCTACACATTGTAACAAACTAGGCGAAGTAATGCACCATGAATTCCCTTGAAAAACAATAAAAATTCTATTAATCCACAGTATCAAAAAAGACTCTGTTTCAAAAGAAACAGAGTCTATGCGTTTAGCCTTTTTGGAGTGCCACCATTTCGGCATATTGGCCATTTAGTTGCATCAATTCATCATGCGTTCCACGTTCCACAATTTCTCCTTTATCCAACACAAAAATTTGATCGGCATGAGCAATCGTAGAAAGTCGGTGCGCAATCATAAAGGTTGTCCGTCCTTCTTTAACGACATTAATCGCATTTTGAATAATCTCTTCCGTCTCGGTATCAATATGCGAAGTCGCTTCATCTAAAATCAAGATTTTCGGGTCAAAGACAATCGCTCTAGCAAATGAAATCAGTTGGCGTTCCCCGGAAGAGAAGTCCATCCCTTTTTCTTTGACCTCGTAGTCCAGTCCTTTGTCACTCTTTGTGAGTAGATGTCCTCCACCCACTTTAACAAGCGCCTCTTTAATCGTCTCAGGTTGAATCGATTCATTATTGAGCCCGACATTTGAAGCAATCGTCCCTGTAAATAAATACGGATCTTGTAACACGATTCCCATCTCACTTCGCACACTACGTCTATTAAAGTCACGCGTGTTTTTGCCATCAATCAAGATCGCTCCACTCGTTGGGTCATAGAATCGAAAGAGCAAATTCATAATGGAAGATTTTCCTGAACCCGTGTGCCCCACAAAGGCCACTGTCTGCCCAGGTTCTACCGTGAAATTCAAATTCTTCAACACCGGAACGCCTGGTGTATACGCAAAGCTCACATCCTTGAACTCAATCCGTCCTTCATAAAACGTGAACAGCTCTTCTCCGGAATCCTCGCTTGGCGTATCCATCAATTCAAACACACGGTCACCGGCAGCCATTGATTGTTGGAAACCAGACACGACATTCATAAAGGTTTGAATCGGCTCATAAACACGGTTGATATAATCAATAAACGCATAGAGGAGCCCAGCTGAAATCCCAAGCGTTCCTCCTATAAATTGCATCCCGAAGAAATACACGATTCCAAATAGCGTAAAGTTACGAAGTAAGCTCACTAAACTCCACGAGAAGTACGAATCGAGAATTAATTCCTTGCGACCAACCTCTACCCAAGACGTAGCCGTCGCATCATATTCCGCGACAATCTTCTCTTCTTGTTGGAAGGCTTGAACGATACCAGCCCCTTGAATGCTTTCATTTAACTGTCCGCTCAACTGACTGTATAGTTCACGACTCTCTGTATAGCATTTTTTCTGCATTACGGCAACGGTTCGCTGCCATAGTATCATAACCGGAACTAGGAATAATAACACGAATCCAAGCGTTGCATTTAATAAGAAAATCGTTGTATACACCCCAACAAGCATCACGACCGTACTAAGGAGCGTCGAAATCCCATTGACATAAAAGTTTGCACGCACCGATTCCGTATCACTCGTGATTCTGGATACGACTTTTCCGGCAGGCAAATGGTCGAAATACGATACTGGCAAGGTTTGTACATGTTCGAATACTTCGTCACGAATGCGTTTGGCCACGCGGTTCGAGAGAGTCTTCATATATAAACGGTTTAAATATCCACCAGCGGCTCCCACTAAGTTTACCGCCACGTAAATGCCTACCCATAGGGGCACACTTCCAGTATCGAAAACATGCGATTGTCCCATCGGTGTAATCACATTATCAATCATATATTTTGCCACAAGAGGTCCTGTTAAAGTCGCAATGGTTGAAATCAATAAGCAGACGAGTCCAATCAGAACTCCTTTTTTCTCATAGCGGAGGTAGCTTAATAATCGCTTCATCGTTTTCATTCGATCTCCTCCTCTATCTCTTGAATCAGGTACTGTTCATAGTACCAACCACGTTGTGCGAGTAACTCCTCGTGGGTACCGCGCTCACTAATGCGTCCTTCATTCATCACAATAATCTCATCGGCATGACGAATCGCAGAAAGTCGGTGTGCAGAAATAATATTCATACAGCCGCCACGCTCTTCTTGCAAGTGCGAGATAATTTCGCGTTCCGTTTTCGCATCAACTGCGGATAACGCATCATCTAAAATCAAACATTCCCGGTTGCGTAAGAAGGCACGCGCAATCGATAGACGTTGTTTTTGTCCACCACTAAGCGATACCCCTTTTTCTCCGACCATCGTATCGAGCTGCTGCGGCATGCGTTTCACATCCCCATCAAATGACGCCAACGTCAATGCTTCCCAGATTTCTTCATCGGTTGCATCTTCTTTCCCGAATAACATATTCTCGCGAATCGTGCGTGAGAAAAGTGTGTGTTCTTGCGGAACGTAGGCTAAATGCCCTGCCACCATTTGAGGATCATAATCAATCAATGGTTCTCCGTTAATGAGAAGCTGCTCTCCTCGGTACGGAAATTGATGTAATAATTGCATCAAGAGCGTCGTCTTCCCAGAACCTGTTTTCCCAACGATTCCAAGTGTCTCACCTTTATTTAATGTAAGGTTAATCTCTTTTAATAAAGGCGTCTCTTCGCCTGGATACGTAAAGTTGAAGTCCTTAAACTCAATGGATTCGATTGTCTCGAGCACTTTGGTACCGCCGCGTTCAATTTCATCGTCATGCTTCAACACTTCATTAATACGCTCCGTCGCCACTTTACCACGCTTATAGGCCGTGATAATATCCCCAATCATAAACATCGGCCACATAATCGACCCCATATAGACTTGGAAGGCAATGACATCCCCGACTAGAATAGCCCCAGTCGATACTAGATACCCACCGTAGAGAAGCGCAATGGTAAAGCTGATCATCATAAATAATTGCGCCAGTGGAATAAAACGAGATTCAATTTCTGCCACGACAATATTTTGCTTCATAGCCTTTTTCGTTTTTGCACGAAACTCATCCATCATCGCATCTTCTTGCCCGTAAGCACGAATCACATACGTCCCGTCAATCATCTCCAACACTTCATTATTCAGTTGAGAGACCGCCTTTTGCGCCTTGTTATATTCCTCCTCGACTTCAAATCCCCATTTATACACGAGATACGAAAGGATTGGCAGTGGTAAAATCGCCGCAATAGTGAGAGGCAACGAAATCGTTGTGACCATCATATAAATCGACACTGTCCCCAGCAATGTAGAGTTCATCAAAGCAAACATTCCGTATCCCATCACTTCGCCGATTGTTGTGACGTCTTCACTACTACGAGTGATGATATCTCCCGTTCTAAAATGCGCGTAAAACGGGATTTTCTTTCTCAAGTTATTCCGAAGCAATTTCACACGTAATTCTTTTTGAACTTCATAATACCCAATAAAAATAAAATAGGTCCAAATACTCTCCGTGATATACGCCACAAGAATAATCCCGACTAAAACCACAAGCTGTGTCCAAAGCCACTCGGCATTCAGTTCACTCGCCACGATTTTATCAACGACTTGTCCGATGATTCGTGCTGGGTACACAGCCGCAATACTACTTGCAATCATTAAGACAAAGCTGACAAAATAGCGCATCGGATGTTTTTTTATAAAATTAATCATGACTTTTAATAAATCGTTCATCGTTTTCCTCCATCAAAAAAGCCGTCACCTTCCCCACGCACGGAAAAAGTAACGGCTCACTTAAATTTATCTATAAAAATGCGCTATACTTCATTCACCAAAATTGGAAGGTTTCTCAAAAAATGTACTTGTTTTACGTTTAAGTTGTTCATTGATTTCTCCTCCAATCTGATAAATTTAACGTTATATCTGAATTATACCGCAAAACACCGTCATGTCAATACCTTTCGAAGTTTTTCACAATCGAATTCATTGATAATCATTCTCAATACAGTTACAATAGAATCATTACAAATTAGAAAAGGATGAAAGATTTACAATATGGCAAAAGACATTCGTGTTTTACTTTACTATAAATATGTTCCAATCGAGAATGCGGAACAATTTGCGGCAGATCATTTAGCATTCTGCAAATCAATCGGATTAAAAGGACGTATCCTTGTCGCTGACGAAGGAATCAATGGAACTGTATCTGGTGATTACGAAACAACTCAAAAATATATGGACTATGTTCACTCTCTTCCAGGTATGGAAGACTTATGGTTTAAAATCGACGAAGAAAGCGAGCAAGCCTTCAAGAAGATGTTCGTTCGTTACAAAAAAGAAATCGTACACCTTGGTTTAGAAGATAACGACTTCGATAACGATATTAACCCACTTGAAACAACAGGGGCTTATCTTTCTCCACAAGAGTTTAAAGAAGCCTTACTTGACGAAAACACTGTTGTACTAGACACTCGTAACGACTACGAGTACGACTTAGGTCACTTCCGCGGTGCGATTCGTCCTGACATTCGCAACTTCCGTGAATTACCACAATGGGTTCGGGATAACAAAGAGAAATTCATGGACAAACGTGTCGTTGTTTACTGTACAGGTGGCGTTCGCTGTGAGAAATTCTCTGGCTGGATGGTTCGTGAAGGCTACAAAGATGTCGGTCAACTACACGGCGGTATCGCAACTTACGGGAAAGACCCAGAAGTTCAAGGCGAATTATGGGATGGAAAAATGTACGTATTTGACGAACGTATCGCTGTTGACATCAACCACGTAGACCCAGTAGTGATTGGGAAAGACTGGTTCGATGGTACACCTTGCGAACGTTACGTAAACTGTGGAAACCCAGAATGTAACCGTCGCATTCTCTGCTCTGAAGAAAACGAAGACAAATACTTACGTGGTTGTAGCCATGAATGTCGTGTTCACCCACGTAACCGCTATGTTCAAGAACACAACCTATCTCTTGAAGAAGTAGTGGCTCGTCTTCAAGCTATCGGCGAAGAACTAGATACAGTGAATGCTTAATTTGATTAAAATCGAAACACATTTTTGGATTTGATTGATTGTGTATGGATTCCGTAGAATCTTGCGGATTTCATAGCCACAATAATGGGGAATCGTATTAAAGATGAATTAAAGGGCGTAGGGATTTATTCCTTACGCCCTTTTTGAAGCTTTAAAGGTGAGAGACTACAGGCTCGAACCGGTACCCCATTATTGTAGTTATGATAAAATCCGCTATGATTCGAAGGAATCCATCATAAATAACACCCTATTTGGCCATGACCAAATAGGGTGTTTTTGCGTTTATTCAAATTCATGTTTAACGGTTTCTAGTGCAGCGGCGATAACTTGATGCATATCGTAATAACGATACTGTCCAAGGCGTCCTCCGAAAATCACTTGCGGAACCGTCTGCGCTAATTTCTTATATTGCGCGTACAAGTCGTTGTTGACTTTATTATTCACTGGATAATAAGGCTCGTCTCCCACTTTCCAATCGGCAGGATACTCACGCGTAATCACCGTTTTTGGCTGTGTGCCAAACTCGAAATGCTTATGTTCGATAATACGAGTGTATGGCGTTTCGCGGTCTGTATAGTTCACCACCGCGTTCCCTTGGTAGTTTTCTACATCCACGACTTCTGTTTCAAAACGGAGAGAACGGTATTCCAGCGTTCCAAGTTCATAATCGAAGAACTCATCAATCATTCCCGTGAAGACGATTTTGGCACCACTACTCAAGTACTCGTCTTTTTTCGCGAAGAAATCGACATTCAACTCGACTTCGATATTCTCATAATCCAGCATGGCTTCAATCATCTTCGTATAGCCGCCAATCGGAATCCCTTGGTACGTATCGTTAAAGTAGTTGTTATCGTAAGTGTAACGAACCGGCAAGCGGCGGATGATAAACGCTGGTAATTCTGTAGCTGAACGTCCCCATTGTTTCTCCGTATATCCCTTGATGAGCTTGTAGTAAATATCTTCCCCAACAAGAGAAATCGCCTGCTCTTCTAAGTTTTCAGGCTCTTTGTCCCCGAGTACCGCACGCTGCTCAGCGATTTTCGCTTCGGCTTCTTGTGGCGTCACCACACCCCATAATTTATTAAAAGTATTCATGTTAAAGGGCAAGTTGTAAATCTCACCGTTGAAGTTGGCAACGGGTGTATTCGTATAGCGATTAAATGTCGCAAACTGATGGACGTAATCCCAAATCTTCTTGTCGCTCGTGTGGAAAATATGCGCACCGTATTCGTGCACTTGAATGCCTTCCACTTCTTTTGTATAAATATTCCCCGCAATATGATGTCTCTTCTCAATCACTTTTACTTTATAACCGCGTGTTGCTGCTTCATGCGCAAAGGTCGCACCGAATAATCCAGCCCCCACAACGATGTAATCAAATGGTTTCATGTGGTTTCCCCATTTCTTATGTTATCTTGTTTATTATACCATGGACCCTTCAGGCGAACCAACGCGAGTGGGCACACTTCACGAAATTACCATATATGATAATTTCATAAAAAAACTACCAGACTATTGCCTGGCAGCTCTAAACTCTATTTAATTTAGTTAAACCCGATGAAACGTTGGGTCACTGTGTAAAGTCCATTTGATAGTACTTGTACAGGTTTATTGCTCGCCATCGTAATTTTGCATAACGCATTTTTACTAATTAGATGGAAGACTTCTGGATTGGCTTCTTTTAAATCCGCAAGCAAGGCTTTTTTCTTCTCTTGATGCTCTGGTAGTCCGCCCTTATTGAGTAACGCACAAGAAATGACCGTTGTAATCTCTAAGTGGTTTATTAAGTAGTTCTTCAAGACGGTTGGAAATTGCCAATCGCTATGGTAATTCGCCATCAATAATTCATTCACGCGAATTTGTTGGTCGATACGGCTAATCATCACTTTCTCGTTCACGGATTGATCTTCACGCCCGATAAAGTAACGATAGAAGTCTAGGTTCATATAAAATAATGTCTTGCTATATTGAAGCGGTACGAAGACAAACAAATTATCCACGTAAAACGTATGCTCTGGCAACTGCAATCCTGATTTACGAAGTAAGTTCATATTGTAAATAAGCGAGTGCATCATCATGTATTTTCCACGACGAAGCGACTTTGCATCATCCCAAGTAAACACTTGATTTTCAGGGAATGCGGAAGTATAACGCATGATTTTTTTCGTTTTCGCGCCTTCTTTTTCATAGACGAAGTTCGTAATGAACACATCTACTTCTTCGCCTGTTTCTTCGAAGCGTTGTAATTGTTCTAGGATTTTTAAGTATGCACGCACATCCACCCAGTCATCACTATCGACGACTTTGAAGTACTTGCCTGTTGCGTTCGCCATCCCCGTATTCACGGCTCCACCATGTCCTTTATTTTCTTGATGGATGGCACGGATAATCGTTGGATAAGCTGCGGCATATTGATCAGCAATGCGAGCAGTGTTGTCTTTAGAACCATCATTAATAATTAAAATTTCAACCTCTTCGCCACCAGCAAGGAGCGTTTGGAGACAATAATGCATATATTCTTGAGAGTTGTAGCATGGGACTGCAATGGTTATTAATTTCATGGGGGATACCTCTCGTTTCTAGTAAACTTATCTTATTTACTATACCATTTTTTCGGTCATTTTGTCAGTTTGACTCCCTTAATCCTCTTATGAAAAAAGCCCTCTTCGCATGGAAGAAGGCTTTTTTACTGTTGCTTTTTTATGCTTGTTGTTTTTGTTCTCTTCGTGCAATCCATGGAAGGACGAGTCCGAGTCCAAGAAGCGCAAATGGCATAATGATATTTGAAATTAAGACAAACCACCATTCAGATGGATTTTGCGCATAATCCACTTGTGGAACCATTCCAAGAATACATGCGAATGCAGTGAAGGCAAATCCCCAAAGTCCCATTAAGAAACCAAGTGTCTTATTGCTAATGAATTTGTATTCAGCATCCTTATATCTGTCCCAATGGCGATACAAGAACATAAAGGCGACAAATACCCACAAGAAGCACATTGGTGACACAATAGCATTCAAGTTTGTCATCCATACAACGACTGTATCAATTTCCTTAAGTCCAAGAGCCGGCATGATAATTAACGCTCCTGTTAAGATTCCTGTAAGTAAGTATCCATTCTTCAACGTTCCGTTCTTTGTACGTGCACGAAGCCAGCGAGGAACATATTCTTTGTCAGCACTACCTAGGAAGATTTGAAGCGGCGCATCAATGGAGAGGGCTAGTGTAGCTGTTTGTCCGATAAATTGCGTCAATGCATAAATCGTGACAAGCACATTCCCAATATTCCAGTGCTTTCCTAGTACCTCAAACGCTTGGTAGGCCCCATTTCTCATTAAGTCCTGAGGAATATTATTGCTATCAAAAATCATTCCCATCGCAAAGGATCCAAAAACGGCACAAATCCCTACCATGACCGCCATCGCAATCATCCCTTTTGGAAATGCCTTCGCTGGATTTTTTACCTTACGAACATAAGGAGACATAGACTCTGCCCCACCGACTGAAAAGACAAGAAGCGCAATCGTTGTAAAGTATGCGAAATCGAATTTTGGAATGTACGTTTCAAGCTTATCCATATTCGCAGTCGCTAGTTGTAAATCCGGTTTAATGAGTGGAACACCTACTGCTAATAGGATGAACAAAATTGACATGACAAACATCGCACTGCCCGCAATCGTTCCTAAAAATTTTAATACCCGAATTCCTTTCGTTGAAACATAAAGGATGAAAAGAAAGAATGCTAGGCAGACCGCAACGAGTAGCGGGATTGGAAGTTCATCCATAATTCCTGAGTGTCCTTGGAATACCCAACCAAGCGCTATCAGAATCGTTTGTGGTTTTTGCGCTAAATAAGGAATTTGGATGACCCAAAATGTCCATGCAGCAAAATAAGCTAGCTTCTTCGTAGACGTATGTTTAATCCAATCACTCACCCCGCCTTCGCTATCTTGGAAAGTTGAACCCAGTTGTCCAACCATCAATGAATACGGGATAAAGTAGATGACTAAAATAATGAGCCACGATGTAATAACCACAATCCCTTGTTGGGCGAAGTTATTAACGACATTCCCTAATCCCCAAACAAAGTTAAATGCAATGAGGGCTATCATCAGCCAGCTCATTTGCTTTTGATCTTTTTCTTCCATAATGCTAACCTCCTAATACCCAATCACCGATTAATCACTCACTGAATAATGGTTGACCATCAAATTACTTGCACGAAGCAATACCTTATCGAGTAATGCAGCTGTCTTTTCTTCGATGAAGTCAC
>CAJZJY010000011.1 GCA_916050055.1 uncultured Streptococcus sp. | reverse complement strand
TAGAAATGTAATGAATTTTAGAAGAAATGAAGCAGCCAGTCGTTGTTTCGTTTCTTCTTTTTTGTCCAAAAAAATTAAAAAATAAAATCGACGAGTTTCGCTGGATCTATTCCGAAAACTGAATTTTTAGGATATAATCGCCTGAATTTCTAGTTATAGAAGGATATAAAAGTTATTCAGCTGGTTTATCGAACGGCAGTCAGCAAACAAGCAATCGATTGGCTAGAGATCCATTTGTACAAGGATCTCTATAAAATGAGGGACGCACTTATACAAAATTTGTTTGATTTACAGCGTGTTGAAATGAGTTCTTTGTATAAAATTTTCTCGCGCGATTTTTGCATGAAAAAAAGTAAAATGTAACATATATGCTACACTTCAAAAAAATGATACCTTCAAATCCTAGCGGATTTGGCCATAAAGGCTGTAATGGGGCACCAACTTGAGCCAAAGTCTCAAGTTCTACCAAGCTTCAAACTGACTCTACGGGAATTCCCTAGAGTCAGTAATTCACATTGGTTGCCATCCCCCATTACTGCTATTATGGCATCCGCTGGATTCTTCGGTATCATTTTTTATTTGATTGGAGAGCAACCTTTCTACTTGCAAGTGTCGAGGGACTGTTTTATACTAAAGTCAACCAAATAGGTTTACACGTTTTTAGGAGGTGTACGATGTATCAACCAGAGAAATTAAAAGAGAGAAGAGTGGCGCAGGGACTCACGCAACAAGAGCTCGCTAATGCACTGGGCGTCTCTAAGCAGGCTTATTCTGCTTGGGAGCGTGGAGTGAAGGTGCCAGCTTCCGATAAAGTAGAACAGCTGGAGAAGCTTCTATCTGTGCCAAAGGGATATTTTACAGAAATAGAAATTGTACGATTATACCACACGCTCACGCCACCAAACCAAGAGAAGGCGGTGCGCTATGTCCGCGCGCTAGCAACCGAGGAACAAACGCCAAAAGTGGTGCCGATGAAGAAGAAACTAGTCGCGTATCATGTATACGAGAAGATGTCGGCTGGGATTGGGGCGACGATTTACAACGACCGAGACTACGATACGGTTTACTACGATGAAGAGTTGGCACATGATTTTGCGTCATGGGTATCGGGGGATTCGATGGAACCACGCTACCACAATGGATCGGTGGCGCTCATTCGTGAGACGGGATTCGATTATGATGGAGCGGTCTATGCGGTGGTATGGAACAGTCAGACGTTTATTAAGCGCGTGTACCGTGAAAAGGACGGGTTGCGTTTAGTATCGTTTAACCCGGACTATGCGGATTTATTTGCTCCGTACGAGGAAGAACCACGAGTGGTAGGAATGATTGTTGGAAACTTTATACCGTTGGAGGGATAAAGATGGGCTGCTTTGACTATTCGAAGGAACCAAGAAGCGACATTGCCTTTGTGGATATGAAGTCCTTTTACGCGAGTGTGGAATGTGTGGCAAGGGGCCTACATCCGTTGAAGACGTCGCTATGCGTGATGAGTCGTGCGGATAATTCGGCGGGGTTGATTTTAGCATCCTCCCCGACGTTCAAGAAGGTCTTCGGAAAATCCAATGTCGGTCGTGCCTACGAGTTGCCCTTTGATGTCAAAACACGTCGTTTTAGTTACGCCAATGCACGCCGACAAGGAATCGAAGTAACGCCGCAATATGTGCGCTTTATCGAAAATTGGGCGAAGGTGACGCATATCGTACCGCCTCGGATGGACGAGTATATTAAGGTGAACATGCAAATTCAACGCGTCTTTCAAAACTTCGGTGGGCCAGAGGATATTTTTCCGTATTCGATTGATGAAGGCTTTATCGATTTAACGTCGTCGCTGAATTATTTTGTGCCGGATGATGCCTTGTCTAGACGGGAAAAGCTCGACCGGGTGTCTGCGGATATTCAACGGGCGATTTGGAAGGAGACGGGGATTTACTCGACGGTTGGCATGTCGAATGCGAACCCGCTTTTGGCCAAATTAGCGCTCGATAATGAGGCGAAGAAGATTCCGCATATGCGAGCGAACTGGTCGTATGAAGATGTCGAAGAGAAGGTCTGGGGAATTCCAGAGATGACCGATTTCTGGGGAATAGGTTCGCGGATGGAGAAGCGGCTGAACGCACTAGGGATTTATTCGATTCGTGAATTGGCTAATGCCAATCCTGACCGATTGAAACAAGCGCTTGGCGTCGTAGGCTTGGATTTATGGTTTCACGCGAATGGGATTGATGAGAGTAATGTGCATGTGCCGTACCGTCCGAAATCAAGAGGGCTCGGGAACTCACAGGTACTTCCACGCAACTATGTTCGCCAACGGGATATTGAAATCGTGCTACGCGAGATGGCGGAGCAGGTAGCGATTCGAATGCGCAGAATTAAGAAGAAGGCGACGGTTGTTTCGATTCATGTGGGCTACTCGAAGGACGAAGGCTTGTCGTCGATACAGGCGCAGCGCAAAATTGACCCGACGAATCGCACTTCGGTGTTATCGGAAGTGGTGTTGGAACTCTTTCGTAAGAAATACAAAGGAGGTGCGGTGCGTAATGTGGCGGTGCGGTATTCCGGATTTGTCGAAGAAAGCTTTGGACTCATTTCACTATTCGAAGATATTGAAGCAGTTGAGAAAGAAGAAAGGCTCCAGACGGCGATTGATACGGTCCGCGACCAATACGGATTCACCTCGCTTTTAAAAGGGAACGCGCTGGAAGGTGGTTCGCGCGTGGTGGCTAGAAGCAAGTTAGTCGGAGGACATTCCGCTGGAGGATTAGACGGTTTGAAATAATGGAAAGAGCGTATTTGCCGTATCGCTCGGCAAGAGAGCACAAGGATCGCGGCATGGCCAAATGGATGGGATTTTTCCTGTCTGAACATACGACGTCCTTAAAGGATGAACGCAAGCGCGAGGACCAGACAAGTCTTCTCACGGTGGAAGAGAAATGGATGCTGCTGTCGCAACTGTATGTCGGCAAGTTGCAAGCCAGCATTACGGTGCCGTATCGGATGATGCGACAAACGCTCATTGGCGAAGTGAGTGAATTATACGAGAGTGAAATCTCGCTAAAGACAGAAGAGGGCTACCGCCGCATTGCAGTGGAAGACATCTTGCAAATTCAGTTGGTGGAAGGCGAATGAATATTGTATCGAGGTACGGTACTAGAGTAATTGAGGTGAGACTATGTCGAAGATAAAAACTGCAAGTGTGCATATAAGAATAAAAGAAGATACCAAAAAGCAAGCTGAAGCAATTTTGGAGGAATTGGGAATTTCGCGAACAGTGGCGATAGAGATGTTTTATAGACAAATTATCCTCAATAACGGAATTCCTTTTGAGGTAGCTATTCCAAATGCGTCAAAATCACGTGAAGAACTCACATCAGAAGAATTTGACAAGATGATGAAGGTAGCCGTTAAACAAGTAGAAAAAGGCCAAACAACACCGGTAGAAGAAGTTTTTGAAGAGCTATATCAAGGTGTAAAATAACCACTCAAAACACTGTTTGTGAGTGTCCAATAAGTGAACGTCCCCCGTTATTCACTAGAGTTGACGGGGGCGTTCTTTTTTGCTAAAATAGTCGTGTTGTAATTGTGAAGCACCACAGCTACAACCGCTCGGATTAGAGTACAAAAGACCGGAATCGGCACTTTAAACTGGCGAGTCTTAGTCTAAAATATAGGAGGTGCAATATGTACGCAATCGTAAAAACTGGTGGAAAACAAGTTAAAGTTGAAGTTGGTCAAGCAATCTACGTTGAAAAATTAAACGCAGAAGCTGGCGACAAAGTAACTTTCGAAGAAGTAGTATTTGTAGGTGGAGATGACGTTAAAGTTGGTGCTCCATTCGTAGCAGGTGCAACTGTTGAAGGAACTGTTGAAAAACAAGGCCGTCAAAAGAAAGTTGTAACTTTCAAATACAAACGTCGTAAAGACTCACACCGTAAACAAGGTCACCGTCAACCTTATACAAAAGTTGTTATTGACGCAATCAACGCTTAATCACGATGATTCAAGTGACTGTACACAAAAAGAACCAACGTATCGTTTCCTTTGAAATGACTGGTCATGCAAACTTTAGTGAACATGGTTCAGATATTGTTTGCGCAGGGGTATCGGCTCTAGCCATTACAACTGTGAACAGCATTGAGAAGTTAGCAGGATACCAACCGATTGTCGAAGTCGACGAGGTTGAGGGTGGTTACTTATATATGGAAGTTGTAGAAGACTTGACGAAAGAGCAAGAACATACAACTCAAATTTTATTAAATAGTCTATTACTAGGGTTAGAAGATATTCAATCGGAATATCAAGACTTTCTAGCTGTAACTGTTGCATAATCAATCAAGGAGGTGCACAACTATGTTAAAAGTGAATTTACAATTATTCGCCCATAAAAAAGGGGGCGGTTCTACATCAAACGGACGTGACTCACAAGCGAAACGTCTAGGTGCTAAACGTGCTGACGGACAATTCGTTTCAGGTGGTTCAATTTTATACCGTCAACGTGGAACAAAAATCCATCCAGGTGAAAACGTAGGTAGAGGTGGAGACGATACTTTATTTGCTAAAGTAGACGGAATTGTACGTTTCGAACGTAAAGGCCGTGACAAAAAACAAGTATCTGTATATCCAGTAATCGCTGCTGAATAATATTGAGTAGGATGTGACATTCAGTCACATCCTTTTTTTTAAGAAAAATGAGATTTTAACAAAACTACTTCAAACGTTTCAGATTACTGTATAATAGCTATACTAGCTGTATCGGAGGAAGCCTTTTTGTCTGCCTCCCTCTCAAGTTTCAAACTGACTCTAGGAAATGAATTCCCAGAGTCAGTAATTCACATTGAGTACAATCGCTAGTATTGCTATTATAGAATCTGAACGTTCTGCGTAGTTTTGTTAGCAAAAAAATGTGAATGAAGCTATTTCATATGATTCAAAGCTCAAAGACTCTTAAAAATAGAAGGAGGGATTCTTATCGAAGCAGGTAAAGAAATTAAAGCGTTCGAAGAATTGGCAAAAGCTGTAGAGGTGCTTCAACAAGAAATCGGTTATTCGAATGTAGAGGCGCTTGGTGAGACGTTACAAAATATTGTAAACAATAACACTGCGCAACAAGTCGAAGGATTGCCAAGTAACGAAGTCGCTGAAAAATTAAACAAAGCGTATCAACAATTAGATTTAACAAGCTATTCGAGTGAAGAGATTCGCCGTATGATTCAATTCACGTTCTTAAAAGCCGCTAAAGAAGATGGCTTACAAATGAACCATCAAATGACGCCGGATGCTATCGGTTTACTCGTGGCGTATATGATCGACCAAATGACAAAGAAAGACGAATCATTGCAAATTGCAGACTTTGCTGCAGGAAGTGGGAACTTGCTCAGCACGATTCTATTATTCTTACAATCTGCTGGTAAAACTGCGAGTGCAACAGCCATCGATAATGATGAAGTGCTTGTGCATTTAGCCCTACAAGCATTCGCCTTAGAGCAATTGGATGTGAAGACTTCCTTACAAGATGGCTTGCAAGATTCACTCGTGGATCCGCAAGACTTCGTGGTCAGTGATTTACCAGTTGGTTACTATCCAGTAGATGCAAATGCCGCTCGTTTTGAAACGAAAAACGACGAAGGGCATTCATTCGCGCATCACTTACTCATCGAGCAACAAGTGCATTACTTGAAAGAGGCAGGAGTTGGATTCTTTATCGTTCCAACGAACCTTTTTGATACATCTGAAGGAGAGAAGTTGCTTTCTTATTTACAAAAAGAAACATACGTGCAAGCCATGTTGGCATTTCCACGAAATCTCTTCAAAGATGTGCAATTTAGTAAGTCGCTTTTAATTGTTCAAAAACGTGGAAAAGGCGCAAAACAAGTGAGTCAAGTGCTCCTTGGAGATATCCCAGAATTTAAGAACAGAGAAAAATTCAGAAAATTCACTCTAACATTCGAAAAATGGGTACAAGAAATGTTATAATAAATCTGTTAGACCCACTAATGGGCTTAATTTGAAATTAAAGGAGAATGTGCATGTCAAAATCAATCGCGATTAATGCAGGAAGTTCAAGCTTGAAGTTCCAATTATTTAATATGCCACAAGAAGAAGTAGTGGCTAAAGGTTTAGTAGAACGTATTGGATTAGGTGATTCAATCTTCTCAATCAGCTATGGAGACGACCAAAAATTTGAAGTGGTAGAAGATATTCCGAACCACGAAGTTGCGGTAGAAAAATTATTAGAACAATTAGTAGCTCTAAACATTATTTCTTCATTCGACGAAATCACTGGTGTTGGTCACCGTGTCGTTGCTGGTGGAGAATTATTCAAAGATTCAGCTTTAGTTGATGACACTGTTATCCAACAAGTTGAAGACTTAGCAGAATTTGCACCATTACACAACAAAGCTGAAGCGGTAGGAATGCGCGCATTCAAACACATCTTACCAGACATTACAAGTGTTGCTGTATTCGATACTTCATTCCATACAACAATGCCTAAGAAAGCTTACTTATACAGCATTCCAATGGAATACTACAAAAAATTCAAAGCTCGTAAATACGGAGCTCATGGAACAAGCCACCGCTACGTTTCACGCCGCGCTGCTGAAATGTTAGGTAAACCAATTGAAGAATTAAAAATCATCACTTGCCACTTAGGTAACGGTGCTTCAATCACTGCGGTTGATGGCGGTAAATCTGTAGATACTTCTATGGGATTCACTCCATTAGCAGGGGTTACAATGGGTACTCGTTCTGGTGATATCGATGCTTCATTAGTAGCATTCTTAATGAACAAATTAAACATTACAGACGTTAACGAAATGGTTGACATCTTAAACAAAAAATCAGGTCTTTTAGGACTTTCTGGCGTATCAAGCGACATGCGTGACGTTGTAGATGCAAGTAAAACAAACGAAGATGCTAAAGTTGCAGTGGAAATCTTCGTTGACCGCGTTCAAAAATACATTGGACAATATGTTGCTGTTATGAACGGTGTGGACGCTATCGTCTTCACTGCTGGTATCGGTGAAAACTCTAGTATAATTCGTGAGCGTATCATTAGCGGTTTAACTTGGTTCGGTTGCGATATCGATCCTGAGCGTAACGATACTCGTTCAGAAGCAATCATTTCTTCTGAAGGTGCGAAAGTTACTGTATTAAACATCCCAACTAATGAAGAAGTTGAAATCGCGCGCGACATCGAACGTTTACGCAAATAATACAAGAACCGAAGGTTCAAACGAGAAACTATAAAAAATCCTTTGGATTGACTTTATAGTAATCATTGTAGGAGACCGGCTCGAGCCTGTAGTCTCTCACCTATCGAATTCAAAGAGCCCCATGGCGGAACATCCGCTGTGGGGCTCTATTTCATTTCGATTCTTATTCCCTACTATGATTACTATAAAATCCAAAGGTTTTTAGTTTCTCGTTTTCAGGTGCTTATGATTACGTAAATCCTCCTCAGTTAAATACGCGAGACTGGAGAGGATGTAAGCCTTTTGATTTGGAAAATGGGAGAGGTTCACGGAAAGTTGGTGTTTTTTCTCATTTTGGCTAAATTAGAATTCTTCTTGATAGAAATTTGCCGAAAAGGTAGTCAGAGCTTTGAAAATTTTTTAAAGGCGGGGAAGGATTTCTAAAAAGGGGTTTGGAATTTTCCATAAAAAGCAATTCGAGCTTCAAAGTCCATTCTTAAAATAGAAGTGTGAAGAATGAATCGAATGGAGATGAAAATCATGATGATTTCAAACGGAAAAAAGAAATTCTTACTAGTGGCTGCGCTCGTTGGGCTCAGTGCTGCGGCGCTCGCGCCGACAAATGTGGTAAACGCGGATGAGATTTACTACGAAAATCAATATGGAGCGAATCAAAACTATCTTCGCTATGAAGCGGTGGACGGACAGTTGAAGGATGCGGAAATCGTCAATAACCGTACATTTGATGAATTGGCGTATGAAGCTTCCGATAATTCGTACGTAAAAGTCGATAATAAAGGAAGTGTGACATTCACGGCGAAGGAAGGCGCAGATGGATTAACGATGCGCTATTCCATTAAAGATGGAGACAAAGGAGAGGTTAAGGTTTATGTGAATGGCAATCTAATGCGCACTTTCCACTTGGATTCGAGCTCTGCCTACCAATATGTAGATGGAAGTAATGTCTACGATACAAAGGCGACGGATCATAGTCATGCGCGCTTTAGTTTTGACGAAGTGCATGGATTCTTCGGGGTCCACGTGAATCCTGGAGACACAGTGACGATTGAAAATAATGGCGTTGAATTGGCGCTGGATTTTGTGGAATTAGAAAATGTACCTGCACCTATTCCTCAACCAGAAAATAGTATTTCAATCACAGATTCTGCGTATGGTGCAGAAGATGGACAAGATAGTACAGTTGCGTTTGAAAAAGCGCTAAAAGCAGCGATTGAACAAAAGAAAACTCTCTATATTCCAGTCGGAGAGTTCAAAATTAACAAAAAAATTGATTTTACTGCGGACGGCTTAACGGTTACAGGAGCAGGAATGTGGTATTCAAAATTAAATTTCACAACGAATGAAAAAGGTGGAGGCGGATTCGAGATTGGCCACAATTCTAACCGATTGACGTTTAGCAACTTTGCGATGACATCAGCCTTAACGTCACGTTATGACCATTTAGATGATAAGGCTCAATACAAAGCCTTTGCGGGAAGCTTCGGTCAAGATTCAAGAATCGATCATATGTGGATTGAACACTTCGAATGTGGAGCTTGGATTGGCGACTATAATTCGGACATGAGATACACGGATCATTTGGTGATTGAAAATAGCCGTATCCGCAATAACTTAGCGGATGGGGTGAACTTTACGCAAGGAACTCGTAATTCTGTAGTGCGTAACTCGAATATCCGTAACAATGGGGATGACTCTCTAGCAACCTTCTCAAGTAGTATTCACACGAATGTATATGCGGAGAATAATTCATTTGAACATAATACGATTGAACTTGGTTGGAGAGCTGGTGGTGTTGGTATCTTCGGCGGGAAAAATCATAAAGTAACGAATAACTTGATTAAAGATAGCCGTGGTGGCGCTGGAATTCGTGTGTCAACGGTCTTTGCGAATGAAGGCTTTGGACTCGGGTTTGATGATAATAACGAGATTTTAATTAAGGATAACATGATTGTAAATTCAGGGACGACGAATGATTTCTATTGGCCTCATTCAAAACCTCGTAGTAACATCGACTTTGAAGAAACATTTGGACCTATTAAAGGCATTACGGTGCAAAACAATGTATTCGTGAACCCGGTGTATACGGATGAGGCGATTACGCATGCCGGTGTGGAATTAGATGGAAAAGTAAAAATCATTGATTCAAACGTTCAAGGAAATACTTCTTCAGATCCTTATAAAGTAGATGCAAGCATGAGCCATTCTGTTGAAAACGGAAAAGAAGTGTACAACTTTACGTACGGAAATCAACCAACCTTCCTTCCAGAAAACAGCACGGCGTTTGAGCGTGACTACAACTATCGTGGCGAACGCGAAGTGGACGGCCATATCATCCGTCTGTGGGAACACAAATAAATATTGAAGAAAAATAAGCATTGCTGGCTTTCCGGGACTGACCCCAAAAAGTGAGAATTTAATAAAAAGACACCTCCATGTGCATTTGATTATATTGTGCCAAATCCAACTTGGAGGTGTTTTTATTTAGTTCTCATTTACGGGGGGCAGTGCCAAAAAACACTTGACTTAATTAATGAAAAGGGTCATACTATGTTCAAACGAATACTTGAATGATATTGAGGTAAGAATATGATTAAAAAAGATACTTGTGAAATTTATTGTTATGACGAAGAAAAGGTCAATCGAATACAAGGTAATTTACAGACAGTAGATATTTCTAGTGTTGCCCAAATATTAAAAGCTCTTGCAGATAAAAATAGAGCAAAAATTACCTATGCATTGTGTCAAGATGACGAACTGTGTGTGTGTGATATTGCAAATATTATAGGTGTTACGGTTGCAAATGCCTCTCATCACCTACGAACGCTCCATAAGCAAGGGATTGTTAAGTTTCGAAAAGAGGGAAAACTTGCATTTTATTCATTAGATGATGAGCATATCAGACAAATTATGATGATTGCATTGGCACTTAAGAAAGAGGTGAAGATCAATGTCTAGTGGGAAAGCAAAACAGTTCGAAGAAGAAATGAAAGCCTATCGTGTTCAAGGATTTACTTGTACTAACTGTGCAGCCATTTTTGAAAATAATGTTAAAGAACTTCCCGGTGTTCAGGATGCGAAAGTAAATTTCGGAGCATCTAAAGTTTATGTTAAAGGGACGACAACCATTGAAGAATTAGAAAAAGCAGGAGCATTTGAAAATTTAAAAATTCGAGATGAAAAAGAACAAAGGGTAGAAGGAGAACCTTTTTGGAAGCAGAAAGAAAACATTAAGGTATATATATCAGCTCTTTTACTTGTAGTTAGCTGGTTCTTAGGAGAGCAGTATGGTGAAGAGCATGTTCTACCGACAATTGGTTATGCAACGTCCATTTTAATCGGCGGATATTCGTTATTTATTAAAGGTCTCAAAAATTTAAGCAGATTAAATTTCGATATGAATACGCTTATGACTATTGCCATTATAGGAGCTGCAATTATTGGTGAATGGGGTGAAGGGGCAACCGTTGTTATCCTATTTGCGATTAGTGAAGCGTTAGAGCGTTATTCAATGGATAAAGCACGTCAATCTATTGAATCTTTAATGGATATTGCCCCAAAAGAAGCGTTAATTCGACGAGGCAATGAAGAAATGATGATTCATGTTGATGAGATTCAAGTTGGAGACATCATGATAGTTAAGCCCGGTCAAAAGTTAGCAATGGATGGAATAGTGGTTAAAGGTACATCGACATTAAATCAGGCTGCGATTACAGGTGAAAGTGTTCCAGTAACAAAAATCACAAATGATGAAGTATTTGCAGGAACCTTGAATGAAGAAGGGTTACTTGAGGTTAAAGTAACAAAACGAGTTGAAGATACCACTCTTTCAAAAATCATTCACTTGGTAGAAGAAGCCCAAGCAGAACGGGCCCCCTCTCAAGCGTTTGTCGAGAAATTTGCAAAATACTATACACCAGCTATTGTCATACTAGCTCTTTTAATTGCAGTAGTCCCACCATTATTTGGCGGAGACTGGAGCCAATGGATTTATCAAGGATTAGCTGTATTAGTGGTTGGTTGTCCTTGTGCCTTAGTAGTCTCAACTCCAGTTGCTGTGGTTACAGCAATAGGAAATGCAGCGAAAAATGGTGTATTAATTAAAGGTGGTATCCATTTAGAAGCAGCAGGACACTTAAAAGCGATAGCCTTTGATAAAACAGGAACATTAACCAAAGGGATTCCAGCTGTAACAGACATTGTGACATATGGTAGAAATGAAAATGAATTAATAACCATAACATCAGCCATTGAAAAAGGATCGCAGCACCCTCTTGCTTCAGCGATTATGCGAAAAGCAGAAGAAAATGGATTAAAATTCAATGAAGTAACAGTAGAGGATTTTCAATCCATTACAGGTAAAGGCGTTAAAGCCAAAATAAATAATGAAATGTATTATGTGGGAAGTCAAAATCTTTTTGAGGAATTACACGGAAGCATTTCAAGCGATAAAAAAGAAAAAATTGCCGATATGCAAACTCAAGGTAAAACGGTGATGGTGTTAGGAACAGAAAAAGAAATTCTTTCGTTTATTGCCGTAGCCGATGAAATGAGGGAATCGTCTAAAGAAGTTATCGGCAAGTTGAACAATATGGGAATCGAAACAGTGATGCTAACAGGCGATAACCAAAGAACGGCAACAGCCATCGGAAAACAAGTTGGTGTTTCGGATATTAAAGCTGACTTACTTCCAGAAGATAAACTTAATTTTATTAAAGAACTTCGAGAAAAACATCAAAGTGTGGGGATGGTCGGAGATGGCGTGAATGATGCTCCAGCCCTTGCGGCATCTACCGTTGGTGTAGCAATGGGTGGTGCTGGAACTGATACAGCTTTAGAAACGGCTGACATCGCCTTAATGTCTGATGATTTGAGTAAATTGCCATATACAATAAAATTAAGTCGTAAGGCTTTAGCAATCATCAAGCAAAACATTACCTTCTCTTTGGCGATTAAATTAGTGGCATTACTTTTGGTCATGCCCGGTTGGTTAACACTTTGGATAGCGATATTTGCTGATATGGGAGCAACTTTACTTGTAACATTAAACAGTTTACGCTTATTGAAAATCAAAGAATAGGTTCTAAAATGGGTGTACTGACCCCAAAAAGTTAGACAGAAAATCTAACTTTTGGGGTGTTTTTATTTAATTCTCATTTATGGGGGTCAGTTCCTTTCAGTAATGCTTTTTTTCTTCAAGTCATTTGTCATGTGTTCTAGTTCGCTATATAATAAGTATATCTTTACTTTGAAGGAGTACTTATGACTCAAGGAATTATTATTAAAGCGTTGAGCGGGTTCTACTATATCGAATCGGATGGAGTGATCTATCAAACTCGTGCGCGCGGAGTTTTCCGCAAACGAGGCCAATCGCCACTTGTTGGGGATGTGGTGGAGTTCGAGAGTAGTAACTTGCAAGAAGGAACGCTAACGAAAATCTTGCCGCGAAAGAATGCCATCGTTCGTCCGCCTGTTGCCAATGTGGATGTCGGGATTATCGTGATGTCGGCTGTCGAACCAGAATTTTCGACGCATTTAGTGGACCGCTTCCTTGTCTACTTGGAAGGCTTGGATGTGAAACCAGTCATCATGATTACGAAGACTGACTTGCTGGACGTGGCAGGGATGTCTCGCCTCGTGGACATTAAGGCGCATTATGAAAAAATCGGTTATCCGGTTTATTTCGGTCAGGAAGTCATGAAGGACAAGGCGCCGCTATTAGAGAGCTTGCGTGGTGAGAAGGTCATCTTCTTAGGGCAGTCCGGGGTTGGGAAATCGACCTTGCTGAACGAGATGATTCCTGAATTAAACCAAGAAACGGGAGAGATTTCGAATGCGTTAGGGCGTGGACGTCATACGACCCGTCATGTATCGCTTCATGAAATCGAAGGCGTGTGGATTGCGGATACACCGGGATTCAGTACGGTTGATTTTATGGATATTGAAAAAGAGGACTTACCGCATTTATTCCCAGAGTTTGTCCAAGTAGAGCATGAATGTAAATTCAGAGAGTGTTCGCACCAACATGAACCAAACTGCGCCGTGATTGCAGGAGTGGAGTCAGGAGACATTTGGCAAGAGCGATACGACCACTATTTGAATTTCTATGAAGAACTGGACCAAAGAAAACCAGTATATAAACGAAAAAAGTAGATAGAGGAGACAGAACATGAAAGTAGCACCATCAATTTTAAGCGCAAATTTTGCAACATTAGGAGAAGACGTTAAGAAAGTCGAAAAATTAGGAGCAGACTGGATTCATATCGATGCGATGGACGGACAATTCGTTCCAAACCTAACATTAGGACCAAACATCGTTGAAGGATTACGTCCTGTGACTGATTTAGTATTAGACTGCCATTTAATGGTACAAAACCCAGAACGCTTCATTCCACAATTCGCAAAAGCAGGAGCAGACTACATCTCTGTTCACGTGGAAGCAACGCCACATATCCACCGCGCGCTTCAAGC
>CAJZJY010000010.1 GCA_916050055.1 uncultured Streptococcus sp. | reverse complement strand
TGTGACTGGAGTTCAGACGTGTGCTCTTCCGATCTCAATCCCTGCAATGCTTTCGATAACTTCAGGAGCAATTTCGATTGCACCTAGTTCTTGATCTTTAGAATATTTTTTGATTTGTTCCATTTTGTAACCTCCCTGTTTGATAGAAAATTACTCATAAAAAGATTTTCCAATTCTCATTTAGTTTACCATGAAACAGCTATTCTCACAACTACCGTCTATTTTAGAGAATAATGAGTTCACGTGGAACTTTTTGAATCACTTCGCCGCCAGTTTCATTGATAATAATGTCGTCTTCAATACGTACTCCACCAACTCCAGGAAGGTAAATTCCTGGTTCATTTGTAATGACATTACCTGGTACAAATGCTTGTGTCGCAATACGAGAAACGTTCGGTGCTTCATGGATTTCAAGACCGATACCATGACCTGTTGAGTGAGTGAAGTATTCACCATAACCACGGCTAGCAATGTAGTCACGAGCAATCTTGTCTAATTCAACTCCTGTTTTACCAGGTCCTGCTACTTCGCTCACTTTTAATTGAGCTTGTAAAACTACATCGTGAATCTCTTTTAATTGGTCAATTGGTTCACCAACAGCGATTGTTCTAGTCATATCAGATACATAACCATTGTAGTAGCAACCAAAGTCAAGCGTTACTAGATCTCCAGTTTCAATAACTTTTGCACTCGCAACACCGTGAGGCATTGAAGAACGAACTCCACTAGCAACGATTGTATCAAATGAAACTCCAGTTGCTCCAAGTCCACGCATATAGAAGTCTAATTCATTTGCCACTTGGATTTCGCTCACACCTGGTTTAATGAAATCTAAAATGTGTAGGAATGCAGCATCTGAAATACGGCAAGCTTCACGGATTGTTTGGATTTCACCTTCATCTTTGACTTCACGAATTTTCTCTACAATGTTTTGTGTTGGAATTAATGCTGTATCAAATGCATCTTCGAAGATTTCTAATTGTGAAACTGAAACATGGTCTGCTTCAAATCCAACAAATTTCAAGTCGTTTTCACGAATGATTTTTTCAAATGCTGGAACCCAACCTGTCTTATGTTCAATCACATGGAATCCTTTTGCTTGTTGTTGTGCTTGTTGAGTGTAACGAGCATCTGTTACAAAATAAGCATCTGTCAATGTAATTAATGCAAACCCTGTTGTTCCTGTAAAGTTTGCTAAATAACGTAAATTGTATGGGCTATAAACAATCAATCCATCAATTTCTTGTTCTTTCATGGAATTTCTTACTTTTTCTAAACGTGTCATATTTTGTTCCCTCCAATGAAAATGGTAACTCTAGTATAACAAAAAAGAGCCTAACAAAAAAGTCAGGCTCCTTGGAATTTTCATCAAATTCTAATATTGATTAAATCGCTCTAAACGTTGGCTTACAATTTCTTCTTTCGATTTCAATGACCACTCATTTAATTGAACTTCTAATTGTTCTCTCAACTCCAAAGCAATCTCTTCGTTTGTCTTTTTCTTTTCTGGAATAATGCGGTCAACAATCTTTTGCGCCAACAAATCATTACTTGTGAATTTCATCAATTCGGCAGCTTGACTGGCTTTTGAACCATCCTTCCACAAAATCGATGCAAATCCTTCTGGAGAAAGAATTGAATACATCGCATATTCCATCATCCAAACTTCATTGGCAACGGCAAGCGCTAATGCTCCACCACTTCCGCCTTCACCACATAGGATGGCGATGATTGGAACTTTCAAGTGGCTCATAATACGAAGATTATCCGCAATAGCTTCACCGATTCCACGTTCTTCCGCAGTTGCCCCGCAGAAAGCACCAGCCGTATTAATAAATGTCACAACTGGACGGTTAAACTTCTCAGCTTGTTTCATCAAACGTGCACTCTTACGGTATCCTTCTGGATGGACTTGACCGAAGTTTGTCTTCAAGTTTTCTTGAAGCGTATGTCCCTTCTCCATCCCAATCACTGTAACAGGTTTACCGTTTAATGTCGCAATCCCGCCTACAAGAGCTTTATCATCGGCGTAGTAACGGTCACCATGTAATTCAATAAAGTAATCAAATACGGCGTTAATCCATTCTTTTGTCGTTGGACGTTTCACATCACGTGCCAACAAAACAATTTTCATTGGTTTCATGCATTCGACTCCTTTCTATGAAGGACAAGTAGACGATGAATCATCTTCTTCATTTCCTTACGGTGAACCACCGCATCAATAAACCCTTGTTCCAGAACGGTTTCTGCTTGTTGGAAATCATCTGGAAGTTTTTGGTTCATGGTTTGTTCCACAACACGTTTCCCAGCAAATCCAACAATAGCTTTTGGTTCTGCTAAAATAATGTCGCCTTGCATTGCAAAGCTTGCAGTGACGCCTCCTGTTGTTGGATCCGTCAATACTGTTAAATAGAATAATCCAGCTTGATGGTGTTCTTCCACAACTCCTGAGATTTTCGCCATTTGCATTAGAGAAAAGATTCCTTCTTGCATTCTGGCACCACCTGAAGCGGTAAAAATCACGACTGGTAATTGGCGTTTGATTCCTTCTTGGAAAGCCTTCGTGATTTTCTCACCAACGACTTGTCCCATTGACCCCATCATGAAGAATGAGTTCATGACGCAACAAATAAAGGATTCTTCCCCGATTGTCGCCACACCGACTGTTACAGCTTCATTTTCTTTGGCTACTTTAGAGGCTTTCTCCAATTTCGCTTCGTATCCTGGAAAGGCTACATCTACTTTCGGCTTTTCATCCTCAAAGAGTTCCTGGAATGTATCTACTGTAATGGCTAATCGTTCAGCCGCATTAATTCTAAAATGAGCATCACAGTGCGGACAAACTTTTAAGGATCCTAAGTCTTCTTTGTAGACAATTTTGTCACAAGAAGGACATTTCACCCATTTCCCATCCGGAACTGTAGGTAACTCAGACTGTTCAGATAAGTCTACTTTGGTACGATTAATGGTGATATACGACCGTTTTCTAAACAGACCCATCTAATCACTCCTTTACTAAATCATTCTATTTCTCTTTTGGTTGATTCCAGTGTTTCAAAAATTCAGTTTCAACATACGCAGTAGTATAATCTCCACGTCTGAACGCAGAAGAATCTAATAAATCTTCAACGAATTCTTGGTTCGTATCCACACCCTCTACTACAAGTTCAAAGAGCATCCGTTTCATGCGAAGAATGGCTTCTTCACGTGTTTTACCGTGCGCAATCAACTTCGTTAACATTGAATCGTAGAATGGTGGAATTTGATATCCTGTATACAGTGCTGATTCAATACGAACGCCCATACCACCAACTGGTTGGTGTAAGAACGTTACTTTACCTGGAGAAGGACGGAAGCCTTCAAATGGATTTTCAGCGTTTAAACGACATTCAATCGCATGTCCTTGGAAAGTAATATCCTCTTGAGTAAATGGTAACTCTTCTCCTGCAGCAATTTTAATTTGTTGTTGCACAAGATCCACATTCGTAATCATTTCTGTAATTGGATGTTCAACTTGAATACGCGTATTCATTTCCATGAAATAGAAATGTTTTTCTTCATCCACAAGAAACTCAATCGTTCCTGCGTTTTGATAGCCGACTGCTTTAGCAGCACGAACAGCTGCTTCCCCCATTTCTCTTCTGAGTTGAGGAGAAAGAGATGGACTTGGCGCTTCTTCGATAATCTTTTGATTTTTACGTTGAAGTGAACAGTCACGCTCTCCTAGGTGAACCACATTTCCATGTTGGTCGGCTAAAATTTGAATTTCAATATGTTTGGCTGGATAGATAATACGTTCCATGTACACATCAGCATTTCCGAAGGCTTGTAAGGCTTCTTGGCGAGCTGTCACAAATTGATGTTCAAATTCTTCAACTGTTTCAACACGACGAATTCCTTTACCACCACCACCAGCAACCGCCTTAATTAAGAGCGGAAAGCCGATACGCTTGGCAAGTTCAATTCCTTCTTCAACGGTTGCGACAACATCATCACTACCAGGAATCACCGGTACGTTTGCCGCAATCATTTGCTTACGAGCTTCTGCTTTATCCCCCATTTGAGAAATCACTTCGCTTGAAGGCCCAATGAAAGTGATATTGCATTCCGCACACATTTTGGCAAATTTGGCATTCTCCGATAAGAATCCAAATCCTGGGTGAATCGCTTGTGCACCTGTTATAACGGCTGCACTCAAAATATTTTCAACTTTTAAGTAAGAATCTTTTGAAGCGGCAGGTCCGATACAAACGGCATGATCGGCTAATTGTACATGAAGAGCATCTTTATCCGCTTGGGAATAGACGGCTACCGATTCAATTCCTAACTCGCGACAAGCACGAATAATACGGCAAGCAATCTCTCCACGGTTTGCGATTAGTACTCTATTAAACATAGGCTTAACGTCCAATAATAAAGGTTAATTCAGCTTCTGCGACTTTCTTACCATCGACATAAGCAACGCCTTTACCGATTCCTGCATATTCTTTTAATTTCACGATATCCACTTGAAGTGTTAACACATCTCCTGGAGTTACTTTTTGACGGAATTTAACATTGTTTAATCCGCCTAAGTAAGCAGTTTTTCCTTTAAAAGAATCTAATTTCAATAATGGAATTGATCCAGCTTGTGCTAATGCTTCAACGATTAACACACCAGGCATTACAGGTTCACCAGGGAAATGTCCTTGGAAGAAGCTTTCGTTAAATGTCACGTTTTTACGTGCCACAACGTGCTCACCTGGTACTAATTCATCTACACGGTCAATAAATAAAATTGGGTAACGGTTAGGGATTAACTCAGCTACGTCAGTTACAGTCATAATGTTCATCTTAATTTCCTCCTAAAATTGGGTTTAGCGAATCGCAAATAGTTTTTGTCCGAAATCAACCATTTGGCCGTTTTCTACAAGGACTTCTAAAACTTCACCATTGAAGTCGCTCTTAATTTCGTTCATGATTTTCATTGCTTCGATAATACATACAGTGTCGTTTGAAGTGATTTGTTTACCCACTTGTACAAATGGATCTGCGTCTGGTGAAGATTGTAAGTAAACCACCCCAACGATTGGGCTTGTAATGTATTTTGCATCTGTTGCTACTTGTGGAGCTTCTTGAGCTTCAGCAGAAGGCGCGGCACTCACTGGTGCAGCTTCTACTGGGCTTGCCACGTTTGCGACTGGTGCAACGGCATTAGAAACGACTTGAGGATATTCCTCACGTTTACTAAATTGCACTTCGAACTCTTCGTTTGATAAATGAAACTCAGTCATGTTTGAATCATTGAACAAAGTCATTAGTTCTTTAATTTCTTCTACATTCATGTATTAATCCTTCCATTTCTTCACGCAGATTACGGCATTATGTCCACCGAAACCTAACGAATTACTAATTGCTACGTCTACTTTTGTAGAAACTCCAACGTTTGGAGTTACGTTTAAGTCACACGCTTCGTCTTGCTCTGTTAAATTAATCGTTGGTGGTACGAAGTCTTCTTCAACTGCTTTGACGCAGGCAATCGCTTCGATAGCACCAGCAGCTCCTAATAAGTGTCCTGTCATTGATTTTGTACTTGAAACATGAACCTTATCGGCAGCTTCTTTTAACGCATAACGAATTGAAGTTGTTTCAGCTGAATCGTTTGCTGGAGTACCAGTACCGTGAGCATTCACGTAATCTACTTCACTTGGAGCCACTCCTGCTTCTTCGATAGCTTGTAAGATAGCTTTACCAGCACCGCTTCCATCAGGATTTGGAGCTGTCATATGGTAAGCATCTCCTGTAGCACCATATCCAACGACTTCTGCATAAATTTTAGCGCCTCGTTTTTGTGCGTGTTCTAGACTTTCAAGAACAAGAACTCCTGCTCCTTCACCCATTACGAATCCACCACGTTTTTTATCAAATGGTAATGAAGCTGCATCTGGATTATCACTGCTTGAAAGGGCCGTTAAAGCTGCGAATCCTGCAATTCCGATTTCACAGATAGAACCTTCAGCACCACCGGCTAAAATCACATCTGAGTATCCATGCTTAATGTTACGGAACGCTTCTCCGATGGCATGTGTTCCTGTTGCACAGGCTGTCACTAATGATGTACATACACCACGAGCTCCGATTTTCATTGAAATGTTTCCTGCAACCATGTTTCCGATTGCCATTGGAACGAATAATGGTGCAACACGTGTTGGGCCTTTATCATGCATTTTGATGATTTGACTTTCCATCACTGTTAACCCACCGATACCAGAACCAACCATGACACCAAAGCGGTCGTAATCTGTGTTTTCTGGAGTAATACCGCTATCTTCAACGGCTTGGATTGCTGCAGCTAGTCCGTATTGACAGAATAAATCCATACGTTTTGCTTCTTTACGATCCATGTATTTTGTAGCATCGAAGTCTTTTACTTCAGCCGCCACATGAACATCTAAGTCTTTTTTATCAAATTTTGTAATTGGAGCAATTCCGTTCTTACCTTCTTTAAGGCCTTCCCAGAAGCTATTAACATCATTTCCTAAAGGAGTGATTGCTCCCATTCCTGTAATTACTACTCGATTCATTGTTTTCCTCCTTTAAGAGATTACATGTATAATCCGCCGTTAACGTTTAACACTTGTCCTGTAACGTATTTTGTTTCCGCTAAGAACACACAGGCTTCTGCAATATCTTCTACTGTACCGAAACGACGTAATGGAATTTGTTTTTCCCATTCGTTACGAATCTTTTCAGGTAATGCTTGTGTCATATCTGTATCGATGTATCCAGGAGCAATAGCATTCACTGTAATCCCACGAGAACCGATTTCTTTAGCAACCGATTTTGTTAAACCAATGATTCCGGCTTTACTTGCAGCGTAGTTTGCTTGACCTGCATTTCCTGTAACTCCAACAATACTTGTAATGTTAATAATGCTTCCTGATTTTTGTTTTACGAAAACTGGAGTCGCAAAACGAATCATATTGAAGTATCCTTTTAAGTTAATATTCATTACATCGTCAAAATCAGATTCACTCATACGCATTAATAAACCATCACGCGTAATTCCAGCGTTATTGACTAACACGTCGATGCGTCCAAAACGCTCTTTTACTTCGTTAATAAAGTTTTCAGCTACGTCGAATTTCGAAACGTCTCCAACAAATGTCATTACTTCACCAGGATAAGCATCAAATTGTGCCAGTGTTTCTGCATCAATTTCACGAGTACCGTTTAAGACAACGTTAGCGCCAAGTTTAGCGAATTCTAACGCGATTCCAAGTCCGATACCACGACGGCTTCCTGTTACAACAACTGTTTTATCTTTAAATTTCATTTCGTTATCCTTTCAGTTCCTTTACTTTTTCAATTGTTTCTGTCACCGCTTTAAGGTTATCTGTGTGGAATAATTGAACAGAAGCACCTTTTGCTTTGGCAATTTGTTTCACCATTTGCGTCAATGTTTTTCCAGGCCCTACTTCAATAAAGACATCTACGCCCTCTTGAAGCATCCACTCTACATTTTGTTTCCATTTCACGGCATTTGTAATTTGATCACAGAGAACGTCTTTTGAAGGAATCCCTTCATGCGGTGTACCAAGCGTATTGCTTAATACAGGGCATTTGCTTTCGTGTAACTCTGCCACTTCCATCACAGGAGCAAAACGAACTTTCGCCTCTTCCATTAATGGTGTATGGAAAGGTCCAGATACCACAAGTGGTACGGCTCTTTTAGCGCCGGCTTCTAAGCATTTTTCACTCGCTACATCTACTGCAGAAGCGTGCCCACCAATCACTAATTGTCCTGGCGTGTTGTAGTTTGAAGGAACGACAAGCGCTTCTGGAGTAGAAACTTCACGGCAAATGTCCTCGATTACATTATCTTCAAGCCCTAGAACAGCCACCATTTTCCCTTCGCCTTCAACAACTGCTTCTTGCATATATTGACCACGTTTTGCGACTAAGTTTAATGCTTCCTTGAAATCAAGGACTCCTGCTTCCACTAATGCTGAGTATTCACCAAGAGATAATCCCGCAGTCACATCCGGTGTGATACCTTCTTGTTTTAAGACGCTTGCGATTGCATGTGAAACCGTCAATAACAACGGTTGCGTATATTCTGTTTGATTGATTAGTGCGGCAGGTTCTTCTGAAAGAATGTCAGTCACACGATAGGACAGAACGCTACTTGCTTCTTCAAAGACAGCTTTTGCCACTTCGAAGTTGTCAGCTATTTCTAAGCCCATTTGTGCTTTTTGACTCCCCTGACCTGGAAATAAAAATGCGATTTTCATGAGTTTCCTCCTATTGCGCTGTAAAAAAAATGGTGGAAGTATGCTAAATAAGCATATTTCACCATTCCCTTTTTCATTTAATTAAAAACGTGCAAGTTGTTTTTGGATGACTTCATGAGATTCTGCCATCAATTCTTGGATAATTTCAGAACAGCTTTGTTCTTTTGAAATTAAACCAGCAATTTGACCAGCCATCATTGATCCCATTTGAGTATCCCCTTCAACTACGATTCTACGTAGAGCTCCACGTCCAATATCTTCTAAGCGTTCAAAGTCTGGATTTTCTTTACTAGTTTCCTCTTTCTCAGCTTGTAAGTAGATTTTTGTTAATTTATTACGTAACACACGTACAGGGTGTCCTGTAATTTGTCCTGTAATCACAGTATCGATATCTTTAGCTTTTAATACAGAAGCTTTGAAGTTATCGTGCGCAGTACATTCAGTTGCAACAAGGAAACGAGTTCCAAGTTGAACTGCATCGGCACCAAGCATTAAAGCCGCTGCCATTCCGCGCCCGTCACCAATTCCTCCAGCACCGATTACTGGAATGCTTACCGCATCAACTACTTGTGGTAAAAGAGCCATGGTAGTAGACTTACCGATATGTCCGCCCGCTTCCATTCCTTCTACAACAACAGCGTCCGCGCCTTCTTTTTCCATTCTTTTCGCTAGAGCAACTGAAGCTACTACTGGAATTACAGTAATTCCTGCTTCTTTAAATTTCGCCATGTATTTGCCAGGGTTACCAGCACCGGTACAAACCACTTTCACGCCAGCCTGACAAACGACATCCACAACTTCATCAACAAATGGACTTAATAGCATAATATTTACACCATATGGTTTGTCTGTTAAACGTTCCATCTCCTCGATGAATCCTTTAACGACATCGCCAGGAGCGTGTCCACATGCAACGATTCCTAAACCGCCGGCATTGGACACTGCACTTGCAAGCGCAGGATTTGCAACCCATGCCATCCCTCCTTGGATAATCGGATATTCAATTCCAATCATGTCGCAGATTTTTGATTTCATGTGTTACCATCCCTTTTTAAAATTATTTGTCAGCTAATTGAGCATCAACGTAGTTTACTAAGTCTTGAACTGTTTCTAGTCCTTCTTCAGTATCGATTTTCACATCGAATTCATCTTCGATATCGTTGATGATTTGGAATAAATCTAAGCTGTCTGCATCTAATTCGTCTTTAAGACGAGTTGTTAATTGTACTTCTTCTTCCTCTTTACCTAATTGATCTACGATAATTGCTTGAATTTTTTCAAATGTCATTGTGTTTTCCTCCAGTAGTTTAAAAATTATAGTGTGATTGTGATACTTCCCCAGGCTAGGCCACCGCCAAAACCTGATAAAAGTAATTTTTTATGTTCTCCGATTTTCAATGTCCCGTTTTCTACCAGTTCATTTAGTAAAATCGGAATACTTGCAGCCGAAGTGTTTCCAACATGATCGATATTCATTGGGAATTTTTCGATCGGTTGTTTTAATTTCTTAGCCACTTGTTCGACTAAACGACGATTTGCTTGATGTAACAAGTACAAATCAATATCGTCGGCAGTATATCCAGCCTTTTGTAAAGTATCTTGGATATTGACTGGAACAGTTTTGCTGACTAATTCATAAACGCCTCGACCATCCATTGTCATGGTTGAAAGTGTTTGATTTGTCATTCTTTTTCCAGCGACTAACGCCTCAGATTTCTGTCCATCATTTTGTAATGTTTCCGCCAATAAAAATGGCTCTTCATCTTTTTGTAAAAGAACAGCTCCAGCGCCATCTCCAAAGAGAATAGCCGTTGAGCGGTCTTCCCAATCGAGTGAACTGAGCATTGTTTCAGCACCAATAACGATTCCGTATTTTCTTTGTCCGTGTTCCAACATTTTTAATCCTGTTGATAAGGCAAAGACAAATCCGCTACAAGCCGCACTGACATCGAACGCAAATGCATTCGTTGCCCCGATTGCTCCTTGTACAAGTGACGCGCAAGAAGGACTTGCTGCATCAGGTGTCATCGTTGCTACAATGATAAATTCAATGGATTCAGGAGAGATATTGCTCTTTTCAACTAAGCGTTTTGCGGAAATTGTCGCAAGTTCACTTGTTGTCTGTTCTTTAGCCCAATAACGGGTTTTGATTCCTGTTCTCTTAACGATCCATTCATCAGAAGTATCTACTCGTTTCGCCCAGTCATCGTTTGTAATGACGGACGTTGGGAGATAGGAACTTGTCGCTATCACTTGAACCCCCACAATGTCTACTTCCCTTCTTGATTTGCTAGTACAGCCTCGTGTAAGAAATCATATAAATTATGAAGTCCTTTAACAAGAACTGCCATTTCTTCAGCATTCATTCCCTCGATTGTTTTTAAAACTAACTTCTCGTGGAATTTACGATGAAGACGATAAAGTAAGCGACCTTTCTTGGTCAGACCTAAAATTACAATTCTTCGATCGGTTTCACTCTTCAAACGAACAACATAGCCTTTTTTCACTAAAGCATTAACCGCAACCGTTAGCGTCCCAACTGTTACATTTAATTTATTAGCGACTTCTGTTGTCGTATGTTCGTTATACATTCCAATCGCTTCAATGGCATGCATCTCTTTAATGGATAAATCATTAAATTGGCTTTGCGCCAGCGAAGATTCTTCAATGTCGAGCATTTGATTAAAGACGTCCACCAAATACCCGTTTATGGTCTCTAGAGTTGGTTCCATAAAAGATTTCTCCTTTTTGTTTGAATATCAAATCATTTGATAATCAAAGTATATAAGATAGATAGTTTGATTGTCAAACCTTTTTTAAAGATTTATTTTGAATTTCAAACTATTTTCAAAATTTAAAAAGCTTACATTCCTTTTAAATTAGGAATTATTGTTTGTAATTTTCATAAAAAGAACAATTTTGAAAGACCTCTATGCAAACAAATAAAGGCTAGATAGATTACTCTATCTAGCCTTATATTTAATTTTTATAGACACATTTTCCATTAAGGTATGTTGCAAGTATGTTCGTCTTTAACAATTCCACAGCGTCATGTTCAAGTATATTCTTGTCTAAAATAACGAAATCTGCTAACGAACCGACTTCTAGTGTGCCAATATCTAAACGACTGAGGGCTTTTGCTGCCCCACTCGTGTGTGCTTTTAATGCTTCACCAATCGAAATACGTTGTTCTGGCATTAAACATGGCACTGGCATCTGTTCTTTGGTTTGGCGAGCTACCGCATTAAATAGCGATTCAAACGGTGTCACGTCCAGTACAACTGGAGTGTCTGTTCCAAATCCAAGTGTTGCGCCCTCTTCTAAGAAAGATTTAAACGGAAACATATGACGCGCACGCTCTGCCCCGACTTCTTCATCTAGAGTCTCATAACCAACCAATAAATGACTCGGTTGTACCGAAACGATTAATGAAGGTTGAGCCGTTAATGGAAGGTCTGTTGGATCCATCACTTCCAAATGTTCAATGGTGTTGAATTTATTTGGTGCGTCAAAAGGAGTCTCTTCCTGCGCTTTTTTAAAGTTTTTGAGTGTTAGTTCAATCGCCTTATCTCCAACGGTATGAATCCGCATTGGCCACCCTTCTTTGTTAGCAAGAAGCGTTAAGCGTTCCATCTTCTCTTCTGTTAAGAGTGGACCACCCACGTCTCCTTCAAAGAAAGGCATCGGATATGGCTCTTTTAAATAAGCCGTATGCGAACTTGTCACGCCATCATAAAATTGTTTTACGCCCCCCATTTGGAGCATATCTGAACGGTATGTCTTGTAGAGCTCGCGGTTACGTTCGACCTCTTCACGCATCGCTGGGAAGAAGCTTACACGGACAGTTGCATCCTTTTCCACTTTACTATAGAGTTCTGGATACACAATATCATCTGGGCTCTCACCCGTTAAGGCAACATCTCCAACAGCCGTCACGCCCATTTGGTTTAAATACGACATATACTCTTTTAAGGCTTGCACTTCATCGTCTTTATAGACAGACAATACTTTTGATAAATAATAGATGGCTTTGGCTTCAAGGAATACCCCTGTCAGTTCGCCATTCTCCACGACCGCTTCTCCACCGATATTTTGCGGGATTGCTTCCGGTGTTAATTTCAACACTTCTAGTGCCTTGGAATTCAGCCAAATCGTATGCGCGTCCCCTGCGATTAAACAAATCGGTACGTCTGTTGAAGCTTTATCTAAGTCTTCTTTCGTTGGTAGGATTTGTTGACCAAAGTCGCTCGCATACCACCCAATACCGATTTTCCATCCATTATATTCAGGAATAGAAGTTGCTTGAAGAACGACCTCATCAATGGTTGGCCCTCCTACAGCTTTCATCTTTCCTAAATGAATTAAGGCTGATAAGTATAAATGCACATGAGCATCAATAAAACCAGGAACCACTAGTTTATCGCCAGCATCTAGCACTTCACCTTCAACAGGCGCATTGTAATCCATATGGTTCACAATGCGACCGTCTTTAATTTCTAAAATACCAGCTACTGCAGTCGTTGTATTACCAATAAAGAGATTTTTAGCTTTTAAATAGTAATGCATATTATAACTCCATCTTGAAGTCTAAGAAGGCTTCGTTATATTTTTGAATCCAATCATTTCCTAGATATTCATAATGTTCTAACGAATTGATAATTTCTTCTGAAGGATAGAATGTTTCATCAGAAGTGACTTCTGGGTCCATCAACTCTTTTGCTTTTTCATTCGGTGTTGAATAACCTACGTATGCTGCATTTCTTGCTGCATTTTCTGGGCGAAGCATAAAGTTAATAAAGGCATACGCACCTTCGACATTGACAGCCGTATGTGCAATCGCAAAGTTATCTGTCCAAACCGCACTACCATCTTTCGGCAAGATATATTGTACATTTGGATTTTCTTCAGCAACTGCAGCAGCGTCCCCTGAATACCCCATTCCGATTGGAGCTTCTTCGAGTTTCATCATTGTTTTAATTTCTTCGTTAAGGACTGCGCGAACATTTGGTTTCAATTCTTTTAACTTCACTTCTGCCGCATGTAATTCATTCTCATTCTTCGAATTTAATGAATATCCTAAAGATTGAAGAGCCATCCCTAGCGCTTCACGGTTTCCATCTAGGACGAGCACTTTATTTTTGAAATCTTCTTTCCATAAATCACTCCATGTTTGGATGCTTTCTGGATCGATATATTTCGTATTGACCATAATTCCAACGGTTCCCCAGAAATACGGAATCGTATATTGATTTCCTTTATCCACTGGACTATTTAATAAGAACGGAGAAATATTTTCTAGTCCTTTAATCTTTGAATGGTCTAGCTTTTGAAGTAAATTTTGATTAACTAATTTGGTAATACTTGATTCACTTGGAAAGACGATATCATAACGCGTTCCGCCTTGTTTTAGCTTGGCTTCCATCGCAT